>JAUXFE010000038.1 GCA_030620215.1 Candidatus Peregrinibacteria bacterium | reverse complement strand
GGAAACGAAGAGGCAACCCTAAGACAATAAGTAATAGTTCCCGTTTTCATTAGAACAATTCAAATACCACGTATAGTAGTTTTATCAATAAAAACAACCTTTGATATTCTTAAATCAGGTCAATGAATCATATCACCACAATCGGGTTTTCTTTGAAACCGTTTGTATATCACAGATTTTATGCTGAAGTACGAAACGCTGTATGTTGTGGTTGATTGAAAAATCAAAAACGGCGTACAGGAGTCGACAGTGCTCGCGCACCTTAAATTATTTTACAACTTAAATTGATCTCTCAATTGTCTTTTTAATATTTTCCCTGCGGCGCTGACTGGAATCTGAACCACAAAAACCACATCTCTAAGCTTTTTATATTTGGCAACTTGTGAATTGGTATGTTCTATAATTTCTTCTTTGGTTACGGAAACACCTGGCTTTAATTCCACAAAAGCAACAGGCAGTTCACCCACATCCATATCCGGTTTCCCGATAACAGCGCATTGTGCCACAGCCGGGTGTTCAAAAATTACATTTTCCAGCTCTCTGGGATATACATTGTATCCTTTATATATGATCATGTCCTTCTTTCTATCAGTGATATAAAAAAAACCGTCTTCATCTTCCCGGCCGATATCCCCGGTATGAACCCATCCGTTTTTTAACGTATTCGCAGTTTCATCCGGCTTATTCCAATATCCCACCATAATTTGGGGACCTTTTGCGCAGATTTCTCCTTCCGATCCTGGCGGCAGGTCTTCACCTGTCACGACATCCACAACCTTTAGCTCCGTATCAAATATGGGTATACCGATAGATCCCTGCTTTATGGCTTCCCGATCATAGGGATTAGCGGTAACCGCCATGGTGGTTTCTGTGAGGCCGTACCCCTCGACCACAACGCCTGGGAATGAATTTAGCATTTTCTGAAGGATTGGCATGGCTAGCGGTGCTGCTCCGGATACTGCTGATGTAACCGATGAGAGATCATACGAATTGAAATCCGGGTGGTTTAAAATAGGAATAAAAAGTTGCGGAGCCCCGCCGATAGTGTTGGCCTTGTATTTTACAATAGCGTCAAGGTACTCTTTGGGATCAAACCGGGGTAATACGATCATTGTAGCACCGCCGAAAATCAGCAAGTTTAGGTAACCAGTGATTCCCATTCCATGAAACCACGGAACAGCGACCATAGAGATGCCCTGATCCGGTGGAAGTAAAATATCCTTTTCCGGATCGATTCCCGGGGGATATTCCTGTTTGATATTTCCATCTTCCATTTCAATTTTAGCGCCGCTTGCCCAACATCCTAACTGAAGCACATTCGTGACCGCATTGAAATGGGTTATCATCACGCCTTTAGGCAATCCGGTGGTCCCTCCGGTATAAGCGATATGGGCGAGATCTTTTTTAGGATTAATGTCAACAAGCGCCGTATGCGGTTCATATTTCTTAAGTAACTCAGCCATATCAAGAGTATCAGGAATGGATATTTTTGCTATCGGTTTCAATGGCGATATAATGGGGCTGAAAGTATCGGCAATGCTTGTGGTAATAACCCGTTTTATCTTTGTCTCAGGAATAATGGGACTGATCCCCGAATAAAACATATCCAGAGATATCAATGTTTCGGCACCGCAATCATTGAGTTGATACGCCGCTTCCCGTGGTGAAGATAAAGGACTTAATGGGCTATATATTGCACCGATTTTTAAAATGCCGTAATAAGCGATGGCAAATTGCGGACAATTAATACTATGAATAACGACACGATCACTCTTTTTCACGCCCAAATCAGCAAGCGCATTGGCAAAGCGATCTGCCAAGATTTTTAATTCCGCATAGGTTAATTCCAATCCTCCAAAAACAATAGCAATCCGATTGGGAATCCGTTCAGCAGTCTGTTTTAGAAAATGATAGACTGGAACTTCCGGATAATTTTGTCTTTTTGGCCAGCCTTTGGGCCAACTCTTAAAGTTTTTCCCCATAAACCCTCCTCTTTTGAGTAGGTCTCAACTACCAATACATAGGTTGCCCGCCCGGAAAATTTGTATGAAACAGACTACTCCGATTGGGGAAGCTTCCTAAATACGCCATAGCCATAGCCGATTGCAAAAAACACACTGATTGCAACCCCACTCCAGCCCATTGTATTCATGGCGCCGCGGAGCTGGGCAACCAGCAAAACTGCTGACCCAGTTAGATCCCCGATAAAAAAGGAGGCAACTATCATTCGGAGAAAGCGCGGGTCATTCGACCGCAGTGCCAGGAACAGAAGCACGGCAAAGGCTACATGCATCGTGCCAAAGTATTGGGCGAATGTCCGAAATCCATCGTCGCCTGAGATCCCGAAAAAAGATAGGTATGAATCCGGAAAGGCGATGAAGGTAACAGCAGTGAGAACACAGACGAGAAGGTTGAGCTGCAGGAGACGCTTGACAATCATGAGAACCTCCTTCCGCTTTTGTGAAACGGGTTAGCAAAAATTGGTATTAATCCATAACCAAGCTGTCCGTTTAATGGAATAAGTTACCTTAAACTGGGTGCGTATAGCAAGTAACATTCTAGAATTTTAAGAAAAAATTAATCATACCACATGTTACGTTACTGAAAAAAATTAAGCGTTTAGATTTATTTTATTCAGGAGAATCTTAGTATGCTTCCCCTTTAATTGAATTTCTCCAATTGGTTGAAAATGAAAGTCATTATTACGGTTTAATATACTTATAATTTCATTTGAAGCCAAAAAATTAGCATTATATTTATTGCATTGATCCTGGATTCTTGAGGTAGTGTTTAATATATCACCGGAAAAAACAATGTCTCTCTTAATTTGACCTACTTCACCTGCTGTTACTTTCCCATAATGCAGGCCGGCCTTAAATTCCGGTGAATGACCAAATTCTTTTAAATATAGTGGACCAAGACGCTTTAGTTTTTTTTGAATTTCAAAAAAACACCTAATGCAATTTGAATTTTTTAAACCCTTTTTCAAAGACCAGGAAATTACGATTTCATCACCGACATATTGATAGATTTCTCCTTCGCATTTAATGATAGCGCTTGTTATATCCGTAAAACAATTACTTATTAGATAAAAATATTTTTCATTTCCTAATTTTTCAGCAACTGTGGTTGAAGATTTCATATCTAGAAACATGAATATTCTCTCAACTTGCCTTGGTCGGTGGAATTTGCCCCTTAGAAACTGCAGCAATATTCCCGGTCCGAATTTATCATTCACCTGAAGCAGAAAAAGAGTTGTTAAAACAATAATTCCCCATAGGACAAAGTATATAATGGTTATTTTATTGAACAGGTTTTGAAACAAAAAAATCATATAGCTTTCATATGAATCAGAAATTCTATGTCTTGAAATGGTTTCAGAAAAGGCAACTATTAATGAAATAAAGAAAAAAAGGGTACAAAAAGAAACAGCAGTTGTGATTAGGGCCTCTCCAAAAGATCTTTTTCTGAACACGTATCCATTTAGATAAACTAGCGCGCTCCCACCCAGGATACCAGCAGTTAAACCGATCATAATATTTTCGATGACATTCTGTAAAAAATTATTTAAAGCAGATTCGCCTAAACTTAAATTGGATGTCACTATTACCTGATTATAAAATGCAATAAAAATATTGATTAAAATATAACCCATAGTAATGGTGATAACTTTAATAATATTATTTTTTAATTGCGGATTGATTTTCATAATCGTTTCATAAACCTGGTTATTTAATCCTACACTTTCACTTCATCTGATATAGTCTTTCTACAGATGTATCACTTGTACGCATTGTTTAATATTCAGAGTCAGTGTTGTTGAGAAAGTGCTTATTGTAGAAAATATTTACATAATGCAAGTATCATCGGGCGCTGTGACGAACGGCTTGTTGCCCAAAACTATCCTGAAATGAGATAATGAAATTATCAAATTAAGAAGGTTAAAGAGACAGGGGACCGACATCTTCCCTGAATTAGAAACCCAAATGACTTGAATAGAAAACTCATAGTTCCTGATCCAAAAAAATACGCCAATGGATGGACACTAAATATAGAATAGATGATTTTACACCTTCGGCGAGAGAGCCCGATCACCAACGTTGGGGCTATATAGACCTCTGGGGGGACAATCCTGAGCCTCTTACTGAACTTTGGACTCTGGATAAAGGGTAATTAGCGGCAGCATTTAGTTGCGGCCTGCTGGATAATCGTAACGATCAGATGCGTGGTTCACGATAAAAGGATTATAGGATGTCCCCTATCTCCTCATGAAGAAATTGGTCTACTCGTTGCAATGTTCTCCCAGGTAAGCGCTTGAGGTATTCCCATCCAGATACATACTTACTGCCTTGTACATCCTGCAAACTTGACGCTTGTAAAACTCAGGTAATAGTTAAAGATCCCAAGGGCTTGTTCTTTGTAATTCTATCGGTATGGGATACCTACCCCATTTTTTAGCGGCATTAATAAATGTATCGTTATTTATTTGGGGTGTATTATATGGGCTTTCATCAGCAGGTGATAAGATAAATCCTCCTCCAGGAGCAGCCTGCCCAATAATATATTTTGTTGCCTGTTCTATTTGTCTCGGCGTACCGTGAAGAAAATGTCTCATTGAATGAGGACCGCCGGTAATTGTTATGGCGCCATTTGCCATTCTTTTTGCTGTACCATAATCTGCGGATTCAGCAATCCACATAATATCTATATTCCAAGAGTTACCCATTTCCTCCAATAAGTCTAATAGATAAATAGATTCCATGCAAATATGAGCCATAATATATTTTGCACCTGCTTCTTTAAATTTAGTCGTTGTTTCAATTACTGCAGGTTTTAACATTGCCATCATTTTGTCTCTAATGTCTTTATCAGCAATAGACGATCCAAAGAATATGGGAAGGGTAAATATAATATCCGCCCCTGCTTCAACCTGCAGTGTTACGAGTTCTGACAAATGGGGCATGGCCATTTCAAAGAACTGTAAAACAAACATGGGGGAGTTTGCAATGGCAGCGTTAGCTCGAGATACACCAACCAGAGATGCAAACAGTGACATTGGATCGTCCACCTCGCCCATTATTGGAATGTCAGGATATTTCTTCCTTAATGTTTTAATAACTTTAAGCCTTGTGGTAATTGCAGGAGAATCCAACCAGCCTGTAAAATCTATCCGGTCAATAAGAGCTTGCAGTGTATCGGGATTCATGGGATCCACGGCCATATCCAACACATAGTTATCCGGCCAGAAAATTTCACCATGACATGGGAGAAAATCAGGACGATATTTAATTTTTAATCCCAGAACTTCCATTAAAGGAAATTGATGGGCATGGGCATGGGCAACATCCACTCCGTATTTTTCAATCACAAAATCATTCATTTCAACTATTTTTTTCCAATCCTTACCGATCCTTAAAGAATCTTTCGGCTTAAGCAATTTTAAAGGAAGTAGAGGAAAAAAGATTGGGACCCTGTCAGGCTCTTCAAATCGAAGAGTCGTTTCCATCCTTTCCATAGAAGTCATTTCATCTTTCATTTTTTTATCCTTTTATGATTATCCCTTCCCCTAATCTATCCTGAGGAAGTTTTTCAATATTTAATAAATGTTTAATAACATTAATGCCTAAACTTGCACATTGCCCATAAGCGTCAGCACCCCATTCTTCTGCCATTTCCTTTATCATGCTTCCACCGACAATGACTTTAACCCTGTTTTTAAGTCCTTCACTTTCAAGTAAACTGATTGTTCTTTTTATACTATTAAACCCGTTAGGATACATCGATGAAATTCCAAGTACATCTGCATTTACCGCTTTAACTTTCTCAATGAATGTTTTAGGCGGAACATTAATTCCCATGTCAAAAACTTCAAACCCGGCAATTTCTGCTAAACTTGAAACCACATTTTTACCCATATTATGAACTGCATTTTTTGCCATGCCAATTACGATTTTTTTCCCCAACCATGGATTCAGGCTGGTTTTTAGAATCTTAAGGGCCTCATTAACCATATAATAGACAACAAATGTAATATTATTGCCCCATGCCTTATGACTTCCTTGAAAAACTATATCCCCAAGTGAGATTCTTTCTGCTTTTTCAACGCCATCAAATATAGCTTTTGAAATCAATTTAATATCAATATTTTCAGCCAGGGCTTTTTTTACTAATGAAATCGCATTTAAATCAGTGGTGGCAAATGCTCCTTCAAGTTCCTCAATAATTTTATTAGATTGTGGCATAGTAGATTCCTCCTTTATCTTTAAGGATAGGTCAATCTATAAACTACAAGCTGAGTAAACTACCACCCGCATAGCGGGTGGCTTTCTTTTCCCGCAAAGCGGGAAAAAGGGGGGCACGCCAGTGCCTCAAAGTTTCAGTTTTATCCCG
>JAUXFE010000031.1 GCA_030620215.1 Candidatus Peregrinibacteria bacterium | reverse complement strand
TTTCCTTCAAAATAGCTTGGAAATCTTCAATCCTTTTTTCTGGTCTGCGTATTATTTCTGGCATATCTCTTAGTTATTATTTATGCAATTATAGCTTATTTGTTAATTTTTGTCAATAAATAAAAAAATAGCTTAAATAAGCCAAATAAACTGTGTGGATTATCTTAGTAAACTCTCTTTACGCTATAAATCCAAAGTAACCCATGAGCAGACCAAAGGCTAAGGTAAAGTAAGGAAATACCTTAATGAACTTACCTGTAAACATAGGTTCAAAAACTTTAAGAGCACTTGGAAAAGCCAAGAACATAAATCCTTTCACCAAAGCAGCCCAACCAACGATGGTTATAATCACCGTCCAGTCTTTTACCCATATATTGTGATGTTCTATCAAAAGAGAACCGATGACTATTCCAAAAAGCCCCATCATAACCATAAATGCAGGGCTTCTCATGATGTCTTGATACATCTTTTTATAGGTAACACCACTAAAGAGTTGCCCAAATGAAATAGCGATATAGACGATCGCAATGATTTTGGCAACGAAAATTGAGAGTTCCATATTTGTTTTTGTTATTTAATATTTATTTGATTATAGCACTATTTAAAAAATCCCACTTATTTTCGTTTGGGTATTTTTAAATGGCTCCTTGGACTGGATTCGAACCAGTGACCTACCGGTTAACAGCCGGTTGCTCTACCGCTGAGCTACCAAGGAACGTTTAGTTGCCTAACTAATTTATCCGAGGTTGATGTTTTTTTCAAGTTATTTTTCAAAAGTGATAGAATAAAATAAATTTAAAAATCAATTATGAAATACCTTCTTAGTAATTTTATATAAACAAAATCTTTTTAATGGCTAAATTAAAGCTTGATTTACACGACGTCTACAATAAAGGAGGAAAGATTGATTCCGAGTTAAATCGGATTATTAATGAGGCGGTTGAAAAAAAGATTAAACTCGTAGAAATAATTCCCGGAAAGGGGACTGGGGCTTTGAGGAAAAAGGTTAAAAGATTTCTTGATCAGAAGCATATTAAAAAACTCTATCACAGACTCGAAGTCGACATGAATAATCACGGAAGGTTTTTCGTGCATTTTAGATTCTGATAGTTCAAAAAAATCATAAAAATTAGTGAATTTGGTCTATTTTATTGATATATTCACTTTATATTGACATTTTTTAGTGAATTTGATATACTAAATACAATTATTCACTAATGTTTACATTCCAATGTCTACAACAGAGCCTATCAAAAAAAGGATTGGGAAATTAAAGAAACAGTTTGATTCCTTAAAAAAAGGCAGGGAGTCTCTTCTTGTGATGATCGACGAAGCTGAGATCGTTGAGAGTGTTTACAATTCCAATGCAATTGAAAATTCCACGCTTTCACTTAAGGAAACTGAAAAGATTCTTTTAGAAATGGAGGTTTCACGCAATGTCAGTTTAAGGGAAGTCTTTGAAGCAAAAAATCTTGCCAGAGTAATGCAATATATCCGAGGTAAAAATGAATTAGAAGAATTATCTCAGGAGTTTATCCTGCTCCTGCATAAAATGTTAATGCTGAATATCAATGATGAAATTGCCGGGAGATTTAGAAAGAAAGGGGAGTATGTAAGAGTTGGTCCACATATTGCCCCTCCTCCGGAAAATATTAAACGGATGATGAAGGTTATAATAGTTGATTTTACAAGTGATCTCGAATCGTTTTTTTCCGATAAGATTGCGCTGTTTCATCTCAATTTTGAACACTTACATCCTTTTATAGATGGTAATGGCAGAATGGGGAGGTCTATTATAAATTACCAGTTAATTGATCTCGGTTTTCCTCCAATCATCATTCGTAATAAGGGTAAGAATTATTATTACAAGGCGTTAATGAATTACGATGATAATCAAAATCCAAAAGCGATGGAGAAAATTATTTCTCTTGCTGTAACAGAGTCGCTTTATAAACGAGTCACATATTTAAAAGGCAAAAAGGTCGTTACTCTTGCCAGTTACATTCGAAAGAACAAAAAGTCTGCGCCGGCTGTGCTGAATGCTGCCCGTCGGCAGAATATTCCTGCTTTTAGAGAGAATGGAGTTTGGAAGATCGGGGTAACTGTCTGAACCGCAGATCTATTGGATTAAAATGATTTCGCTGAATCTGATTATCATAATTGTCACTAGTTAAATAACATCAGCGCAATCAAGATCTGTGTAATCCGATAAATCCTAAAAATCAGTGGTTCAGACAGTTACTCATACCTCAACGCCTCAATCGGGCTTTTTTTGGCTGCTTCGTTGGCAGGATAAAGTCCAAAAACCAAACCGATTGTAGCTGCTACGCCGACACCCAGAAAGACAGCAGAAAGCGGGAAGTAGAATTTCCAGCTAATAAATCCACCGAATTCTCTGATTGCAAATCCAATAAGCCATGTAAATCCTGCTCCTAATAATATTCCGAATATTCCTCCAAATATCGTGAGTATTACAGATTCCAACAGGAACTGCACTATTATATCGTTTTTTGTTGCCCCTATTGCTTTTCTTAGACCAATTTCCCTTGTTCTTTCTGAAACGGAAACAAGCATTATATTCATAATACCGATACCACCTACAAGTAGTGAAATCGCTGCTACCAATGTTAAAAGAATAGTCAGAGCGGAGGTCACACTGCCGATAATCTGCATGGCGTCTTCCATTGTTCCTATGTGAAAGTCATCTTTATCCGGATCTGTAATTCCATGCATTTCCCTTAGAGTCAGTTTAATATCTTCCACGATACCGGGAACTAATTCCTCGGTTTCTGCCTGTACCAGAATGGCATGATAATGACTTATACCTAGTAGTACTTTTTGAGTGGTAGTGTATGGAAGTATTACTAAATCATCTACATTCATCATCATCATAACTCCAGTAGCAGGAAGTACGCCCACAACTTTAAAGTTATGTCCTTTTATTCTGATTTTTTCTCCAACAGCGTCTGATTCACCAAAAAGCTGATCTTTAACTTCTGAACCGATTACAGCTACTCTGGCCATTTGTTTAACATCGGTATCTGTAAACATCTGTCCATACTCCGGGTATATATCAAGTATTTCCATCCATAAGTCAGAAGCACCATGTATCTGTGTTCGCATTTTTTCGTTCTCATGCGAAATGGTGTCCATAAAACCGACGAATGGTGCCACTCTGTTGTCTCCACGAACATTGTTTTTATTTTTAATCGCATTAACTTCTTTGTCTCCTAGTGATTCAGTAAAAATCTCATATATATCTCCCAAGCCCTGAGGCATTCGACCCGGTTCCACAGACATAGTACGTGATCCCATTCCCCGAATCTGATCCAATATCAAATCTTCCGCACCTTTACCAACAGCCATTACCATAATTATCGCCATAATACCGATTACTATACCAAGGATGGTCAGCATAGATCTGCCTTTATTGGTCTTTAGACCGGTTATCGCTGTTTTGAAGGTATGTTTTAGTCGCATTGTTTCATATTGGGGAGCCGATTGGGGAGCCGATTGGGGAGCACATCGATTTGCTCACCCATTTGCTCACCCATTTGATCATCTATTAGAATTTATTTACGATATCCATGATTCGCTTTTTTCTGATTTCTCACTTTTCTATCACTGTCGATTCTTCCATCTTTAATATGTATGATTCTTTCTGCACAATGTGCTGTTTCGGATTCATGTGTGATCAGGATAATCGTGTGTTTACTTTCTTTATTTAATTTTTGAAGTATTTCGATAATCATTTTTCCTGATTTTGAATCGAGGTTTCCAGTTGGCTCATCAGCAAAAATCACTCTTGGGCTGGTAACAAGCGCGCGGGCTATCGCAACGCGTTGTTTTTCACCACCGGAAAGTTGTGATGTTTCAAAGTCTGTACGATGTTCAAGACCTACTGCCTTAATGGCTTTTGTGACCATATTGTGCCATTCTTTTTCGGGAAAATCTGAATAAACAAGCGGTAATTTTACATTGTCGTAAATCGTTGTCCGCGGGAGCAGATTAAAAGACTGAAATACAAAACCCATTTCTTTATTACGAATATGGGCGATTTCAGAACCTGTATAATCGTCTATTTTTTTACCGTTAAAGTGATATGTACCTTTGCTCTGATCATCTAAAAAGCCCAGAATATGAAGAATGGTTGATTTCCCGGAGCCGGATGGCCCCATAATTGCTACAAATTCACCTTCTTCAATTTCGAAATTCATATCATGCAAAACAGGAGTTGCGACATGGTCGGTGTAGTAGGTTTTGCATATTTTTTTTGCTTCGATTATTGCCATAATAACATTTAACAATTAACATTTAGCAATTGATCCCGCTTAGCGGGACTAAATGTTAAATAATAAATAAATTTATTCTTCCTTTATAGAAATGACAACCTCATCTCCTTCGTTTATACCTTCTAAAATTTCCATTCTGCCATTAGATCCGCGTAATCCTGTTACAATTATAGTTTCATTTATATTTATAAGTTTCTCCTTTTCTTCTATAACACGGACGATTTTTTGTCCATCTTTGGTTATTATAGCTCTTTGTGGGATTGTAATGACGTTTTCTTTCTTTGCGGTTAGTATATCAATATTCGCCGTCATTCCGGATTTGATCCGTTCATCCTGTTCGTTGAATTGTAGTTTTACTTTATAAGTGGATATACCTTCTATAATTGTTTCTGCGGGTTCGATTGATGTTACGGTTGCATTAAATTCTGTTTCATCGCCATAAGCGTCTAATGTAATCATGGCCGCATTACCGCTTTTTATTTTCGCTATATCTACTTCAGAGACATTTACTTCAATCTCATAATTTTGATCGCTTATGATGGAAACAAATGTAATTCTGCTATCGGAATAAGGCGAGCTTGGAAAAACAACTTCTCCTACTTTTGCTTCCATTTTAGTTATAAGGCCTGTAATAGGAGCATGTAAAACGGTTTTAGCGAGTTGCGCCTGACTATTCTGTACATTTGCATAGGCCTGATTTAACATTGCTTTTTGAGAGGCTAAGCTTGCTTTTGCCTGACTGACCTGAGCTTCTTGTGCCTGAATTTGTTCACGTGTTGCACCTGCAAGTTTTAATCCTAATTGATCTTTAGTAGTTGCAAGTGAGCTTTGCGCAGTATTTATTGCTGATTCTGCCGTTAAGATGCTATTTTCATTTGCTGCTCCTTGCACTGCAATTGCCTGTTGTTTGCTTGAGATGTTTGTAATTTCTGCGTTTGTATTTGCCTTTATTGTGTCCAGACTGGTTTTTTCTGCAGCACTTAATTTGTCGCTTATAGGAACCAAATTCAATGTGTATTGTATTTTTTGTAAAGCATCAAGTGTTGATATAATAGCTGTGTCGACACCTTCATTGGTTGGTGTCATCATCAAGCTCTGAACATCTCCGTATACTCCGCCGGTTTGTATGCTTATAACCTGAGATACCCAGAAATCGGCGTTTTGCCCTCCTAACAAGGTCAGTACAGCACTTGCTTTGGCACGGCCAATTGTGTGACCATCCTGAGTATTACTACCGAAATTTGCCAGCTGAATTTCTGTGAAGGTAATCAAAACTGTTTTACCGGTATTAACTGCCTGAAAAAGTGCAGTCAAAGCATTACTATAAGCTTGTTCCAAGTCTACTTCTGTTTTAATCGTGATATTTTCCAGATTTTTTTTCGCATCTTCTAATACTTTTTCAGCGTTAGTTACTGCGGTTTCAGAAAGCTGAATTTCTTCAGGGCGTGCACCTTTTTTTAACTCTTCCAATCTTGCTTCCTGTGTTTTTACAGCTGCTTCATATTGTTGTATCATAGCCTGCGCACTTGCGGCACCTGCCTGAGCCTGTCTAAGTTGTGCCGAAAGATCACCGCTGTTTAGGCTGATTAACTTTGCACCGGCTTCAACTCTATCGCCAACGCCCGCATAAATTTCTGCTACCTTACCACTGATTTCGAAACTTAAATTTACGCTTTCAGATGGCTCTACCCGACCTGTAACACTTACCTCCTGTATTAATTCTCCTTTCGTTGCTGTTACAGAATCATAGGTAATTTTCGGTTCGCCTCCGAAGTAAGCAAAACTTGAAATAACTGCTATTAATAAAACTGCAATTAAAACAATAAATTTCTTATGTTTGTAGAATGGAGTTTTTTTATGAGGCATATTCTATTAAATTTTTAATTCGTAATTTTTAATTATTATCTATATATTATACCAAAATTTAGGGCAAAGGTAAAGGCAAAGGTAAAGATTGGATCTAATATGAGAATTGGGGCACATTATATGTGAATTATAGTACTAATTCAACCCACAAAAGCTTGCACAAATTTTTTGTTCATGCTAAGTTTTGTGTAGTTTTAAAACCTAAACAAAAATATTATGGCTGTGATCGTTCTGATCCTCGTAGTTATCGGGGGTTTAAATCTTGGCCTTACCGGCTTAGGTATGCTTTTGGGTATGGACCTAAACATTCTCAATATGCTTCTTGGCGCTTGGCCAATGGTTGAGGCTATTGTTTATCTTTTGATAGGTATTGCTGCAATAATGATTCTGATTACCCATTTGCAGAAGAAATGTTCAATGTGCACTTGCGATACCGGGGCAACTCCTCCGCCTGAAATGCCTCAAATGTAATTATTGAATAAATAATAAAACCATAATCTGCCTGCAAAGGTGGATGGTTTTTGTCGTATAAAAAAGTAATGGTTGTGCATACAGAAGAATCTAAAGAAATATATGGTCAGATTGTCTGAACCTCTGATTTGTCGGATTAAATTGATTTCACTGAAAAAAGAGTTCCGCATAATTTACGCAGAACTCTTTTTCTAATTGGATTAGGGGTTATTCCTCAACAGTATCTTTACCTGTTTGAGCTTTGATAGGCTCCATTTCTCCTTCTCCTTCACCAGTTTTATCCTGAACTTGTTCCTGAACTTGTTCACTTTCACCCTCACCATTCATATGTTCACCGGTTTGAGCTTGGGTTTTTACTTGTTCCTGAACTTGTTCACCTTCACCCTCTCCTTCACCTTTTTTCTCTTCAGTCTGAGCTTGTTCTTTTTCCTCTGCTCTTTTTTGACTTCGTACTTCGTTTTGTACTTTAGCATTTAAGGCAGTTGCAAGACCTTTTGCTTTTCCAGCCTGGCAAGCTTCACCTTCTGCACATTCTTGGATTAAAGCCTGAACAGCTTCACGTTTTTGCTGCATGCTTTGTGTAAGCTCAGCACCTTCACCTAATTGGTTCATTAATTTTTGTGCTTCTTGAAGCTTTTCTCCGTCTTTCTCCTGCTGTCTAACGCGTGCTCTTTCTTGTCCTTCAGCATCTTCGGATGTAGCTATTTCTACTTCAACTTCGTCTTCTCCCTCTTCTTCAGCTGCCTCAGCATCATCTAATGCTTCTTCAACTTCTTCATTCTCTGCAACAGTTTCATCTATTGCTTTCTCAATAGCTGCAACTGCTTTTTCATTTCTAACCTTTTCAAGTACATCAGAAAGAGTGTCTACGGTTTCGTCCTGAACTTTATCAACCTCTCTCAGCATTTTAGCTGTTTTCTTTGCATTCTTGATCTGTTCACATTCTTCTATGGCTGATTCAGTTTCTTCAACAACTGTTTCAACTAATTCTTCAACGATGTCTTCATCG
>JAUXFE010000008.1 GCA_030620215.1 Candidatus Peregrinibacteria bacterium | reverse complement strand
TCTAAAACAGCTGAAGAAACCATCGAAAAAACAGATAAAGAAATTGAAAATATCAAAAAGAAAAACAAACCAAAAAAACCTGCTGTTTCCTCATCAAAAACATCAGACGACCAAATAAAAGAAGAAGTTGAACAGCAGGAGGAATCAGTAGAAGCAACGTTAAATGAGTTAAAAAATTATCGCGAAGTAGGCAAACTTGCAAGTGATTCTGAATTCTATATACGAATATCTGCGCTTCTGGAACAAATGGCTGAAAGTTTTGAAAATATACAGGGACAATACAACGCGATGGCAACAAGCAGTACAAAAATATTATCTGATACCGCCGAATGTCTATAAAACGAATTATCATTGGGTTAATAATAAGTATTGGATTCATAATCCAGCCAACCATGGTAAACGCGTTTTATTCGCCGAAGATATCCGAAGGGGCAAGTGCTATAAAAACGAATTTACGTTCAGCACGCGAACAAAATGGAACAGGCTCAGTAGAGGATGCTGTTCAAAATATGATCGAACAAAACAAACTTGCCGCGGATAGGAATGAAGCACAAGGGCTCCCACCCGGAGTTTCAGTCGCGCAAAGTCTAATTTTAAAAGATGTAATTGCCGATAAAATATTAAAACCACTTGATGATTTATTTTTGATCTTTAACCTAATACCTTCTGAGCAAACCGTCGCAAGCAAGTGTTTAAGGGATGATATATGGGGATTGCAAAATTTAAGAGATGCTGTAGTGCAGGAAATGATCAAATCATATTTAATGTACGACCGTTACCATGGCGATTTATTAAAACAGGATTATAAATGGCTGATAGCTCATATCAATTTTTTAAAAAAATATGGAAGTAAACCGGGAGAACCAATCAAATTTTTAGATAAGATAGCAAATGAATATCCAACATCAAATGAATATCTATTCAAATCTAAAAGCAATGTGAATTATTACAGCATTACAATTACGGAGGGTGGATGCCCACAAGGTGAATTTATGCCAGCATTTGAGGAAGTATGGGAAAGTATTCAAAATGTAGGAGTTATAGCGAGGGGTTCAAGTGTCGACTGGGGAAGCATTTGGGAAATGGCCGAAGCACGCGCTCGCCGAAGAGCCGCCGAATGGATTAAGGCGAATCAGATAACACTTACAATAGGTGGCGAAGAAGGTGGCAACCCACAAAGTTTGGTTAAGGGTGGTGGTTTGGATCGTTTTAAAGGCCAGTGGAACACACAATTAACAATTCTTAAAAATATGGTTGGCCCAGTGGTACCATTATTTAGCTGGACATTATTTATAGGAGATAGCGATGATACCATTAGTTATGGATGTATGTATTTTTATCAGGACCCGGGTATATACAGAGCCTGTACTGCCGATCAACTTTTAGATTATCACGAATGCCGAGATGATGAAAAAAATGCCATAACGAATTTAAAAATCAATTGCGATATGTATAAAGATCCAAGACAAATTACAACAAGCGTAGAGCAGATCGAAGAATTAAAATCAAAAGCAGTGGAGCATGAAAAAACAATAAAAAGGGCAGAAACAGCATATATTTATAATGTTCAGCTTAATAGCGCTGGAGAACAAGCCATAGAAGCAATAGAGAGCCAGCTCCTCAATATAGATCAGCAAATCCAAACTGGCCTGGAGGCTGTAGGCGATAGCGAAAGCTTGAACACTATATATAACAATTTAAAGGATTTTACAAACAACTACTGCGGTGGAGAGTAGGTGATGAATGTAAAGACGAGATTTCCTGTCCGCCTCTGGAGGAATCACGTCTCTTAAATAAAGAGAAAACCAAAACCCCCTATGGCCTAGGGGGTCTGGCTTATTTTTGTTTTTCGTTTTTCGGTCGTGGTTGAGACAAATGTAAGTCAGTAAGACTTACGGATCCTTTTGGGACGAAAAAGCAAAACTAATTAAACTGATTCTCGGTCTAAGAACTCCTCAATAGCTGATTCCTGAATGCGATAAATGCGACCGAGCTTGATTGCATGTAATTTCCCACTCCTGATGTACTTAAGTACTGTCAAAGGGTGGATTTGTAAAAGTTTGGCAACTTGTTCGGTGGTGTAAAGTTTTTGAACCACAGATTAATTTTTGTTTTTAACCTGCATATCGCAGGTATGTTTTATTTAATCTAGTTTAACTTAGTTAAATTTAAGTAAATTTTATTAAATTTAATTAAACTAAATTAACTTTGTTGTATCGTAAGTGAATATAGTTTAGTTAAGTTAATCTTGTCAATGTTTATTATATTTAATTATGTTTCATTAAACTTAATTATATTGTCTTATATATAAAAAATAACCCACTTGCTGGCTCCACATCCCGCTATGGCGGAATGCATTCCGCCATAGCGGGATAAGGCTCTGTCTGGAGCCAGGCAAGTCTGACTTACCAATATTTATCGTTTCGTTTATAATAGTTGCGCTATGAATATAGACATAAGACAACCAGTGGCAATATTAGGTTTCGGAGTCGAAGGTCGCTCCGCTCTCGCCTATTTGGAAAAACAAGGAGTAACTGATGTTACGATTTGTGATGAAAACACATCCTCCTCCGAAGGCGCGCAAGCTCCCCCTGATAAGGGGGCTGGGGGGTTTCCGCGCCTTCGGAATAATTTTAATAATTTATCCGACTTCCAAACCATCATCCGCTCCCCCGGCGTTCACTACGACAGACCCGAAATAAAAGAAGCCCGTAATAATGGCGCAACGGTAACTTCAATGACAGAACTTGCATTAGAAATCGCCAAAGACAGGATTACGGCAATAAGTGGCTCAAATGGCAAAACAACCACCACCGCACTTTTAGGTGAAATTCTAAAAAAACATTATTCCGACAAAGTGATCGTTGGTGGCAATGACAGAAAACCAGTCGTGCAAGAAGTTATCGACAATCCTGATTGGCCGATTGTAATGGAGGTATCCAGTTTTCAGTTCGCGGATATCGAAACATCTCCACACATCTCCGCCATCCTAAACATCACTCCAAACCATTTAGATTGGCATGAGGATTTGGCAGACTACATTCATGCAAAAAATAATTTAATCAAACATCAAACAAAAAATGACTGGGCAGTACTAAATGCGAACAATGAAGACAGCGCAAAGATGGCAAACGGGACTCCCGGACAAATTTTTTGGGTTGGAGAAAATAAAGGTGAGAACTGGGCAATATGGGAAGGTGATCAATTGATAATCAATGGTGAAACAATAACCAGTCGTGACCAAATCAAACTAAAAACCCATCCGGACAACTTATTATTTTCAGCCACAATTGCCAAACTCCACAACGTTCCAAACCAAACAATTGCAGATGTGATGAAAGAATTCGGCAGTGTGGAACACAGATTGAAATTTGTAAAAACAGTTAATGATATCCACTTTTATAATGATTCCTCCTGCACTACCCCCGAATCAGCAGAAGTCGCCATTGATCAGTTTCCGGAAGGACAACTAATTCTATTATTGGGTGGTAGTTCAAAAAATGCGGACTTCTCATTTATCGCATCCAAAATCAAAAACCATAATGTCCGCGCATACCTTTATGGCAAAGAAGGCGCAAAAATCAAGCAGGCAATCGAAGAAGCAAAAGGACAAGACCTAATCATAAATTACAACCAAAGCGGTAATTTTGAAGAAATAGTTAAAGACGCATTTGCAAAAGCAAATCCGGAGGACAACATTGTCCTCTCCCCTGCCTGCGCAAGCTTTGATATGTTTAAAAACTCCAAAAACCGAGGTAATCAGTTTAAGGAGATTGTGAATGAGTTATAAATCAAAAATCACAAATCAAAAATCACAAATGTTAAAAAATTATTTTAATTTTTTAACCTGTCTCCAAACCATCCTCCTCTCTGGGATATCAAGCGCAGCCGCCATCACAAAATAAACAATCGTTCCTATTAAAATAATCAAAGTCAAAATGCCGATTTTTTGAATTAAAGTACCATCGAATGGAATCCATTGCCGGCAAAGAGCAACCGCTATCGTCATAATCAATCCGGAAAAAATCATTTTTAAAACATTCGCCCAATCAAGAATATACTGGACCAATTTTCGACGCATAAATATATAAAGCAGAATGAAGTTTAAAATCGCTCCCACGCTGAATGCAATCGCGATTCCGGCTATTCCAAAACCGAACCTAAGAGCCAAAATTATGCTCCCCCCAATACTTACAATGGCCCCGACCAACGCCGTATAAACAGGCGTTTTAGTATTGTGATAAGCATAAAATCCACGACTAAGAATTGGGATGAGTGACTGGGCAAAAAGAGATATTAACAAAAACCCTAAAACCGTTTCGGTAATTTTTGCATCGGATGCGCTGAATCTCCCGCCAACTAAAATCACATCGATTATTTCACTTCGTAACATCAGCATACCAAGAGTCGCCGGAATAATAAGGAAAAGGATTTGTTGCATAACTCGCTTTATCTCCATCGCAAACGATTCAGTAGTCGGTTCAGTGGCAAGTTCGGATAAAGTCGCGAAGGATGTAATGGCGAAAGAAATCGCGATAATTCCTAACGGCAAAGCCTGCAGATTATCGGACAGATAAAAAATAGTAATAGAACCTGTCATCAAAAAACTGGCAATCAAAGTGTTAATAACAAGTGTTAATTGATTTAAAGAAAGACCGAGTATGCGAGGAATGATTAAGCGAAAAGCTTCCCGGACATCCGGGCGCTTAAAGCCAAATAACCATTTATGACGGTAGCCGACCTGAGCCAATGCGGGTAATTGAACAACTAATTGTAATACCGCACCCAATATCACACCCCACGTAACCCCTACGACTCCAAATTGTTGTCCGAAATAAATAATTCCAAAAATTATCCCCGCGTTATAAAAAAGCGGTGCGAGAGATCGCCAGAAAAAAGCTTTAAAACTATCCTGAATACTAATCAGAACAGAAGAAAAAGTGAAAATAATAGGCGAAAGAAGCATAATCCGCATCAGGCGAACAGTTACATCCAATGCTTCCTGATCAAACCCACTTGCCACCACATGGACTAGATAAGGCGCAAAAATATATGCGATTCCGGATATTATCAAAATGCCTATCAGCATTATATGAAGCATAGAACTCGCAAATGCCCATGCATCATCAAACTTTCCCTCTTTTTTATATTGAGTAAAAATTGGAATAAACGCCGCCGACACCGCACCAAAAATAAGCAGATTATAGAGTAAATCCGGAATTCTAAAAGCCGCATAATAAGCGTCAAGATTATAAATACCTGCACCCCCTGTCGCTCCAAAAGTTTTAGCAAGAAGATGATCTCGCACAATTCCTAAAAACCTGCTAAAAAGCGCGGAGAGTGCAAGAAGGAGCGTGGGCGGTAAAATATTGAGATGTCGGATGTTTTTCATAACATGACTATTTTAACAAAACTAATTCCGTATTTCTATAGTCTGTGCTAAAATAAGCTAGAAATAACTTAAAAACAAAAATATGCTAGAAATGTATTCCACACCTTTAGACGTTCTATATCTCGTGCTATCAATTGGCGGTGGCCTCTTGTTGTTATTCTTAGTTATCGCTATATTCCATCTTATAAGAATTCTGCGAGACGTTAACAAAGTTACCAACAAAGCAAAAGATACCATCGATTTAGTAAATCATTACCTCTGGCAACCCATTAAAATAATGCTGATGGTGATGGATAAGAGTAAAGAGTTTGCAGCTAAACAAGCGAAAAAAACGACGAAGAAGAAGTAATATTATTTATTATTTAACATTTATCATTTTGTGATGGTATGTGAGTAATTGGAATGTTGGTTTTTTGGTGAACAGGGGGCTTATTGGACTCACCACCAACCCACCAAATCCATAAGCCTCTCTAACTACTAATGTTATAGAGGCTTTCAGTAGTTCGGAATGGCAATGTTCAGTAAAACAGGAAATTGTATTTCGGATTATAGACTCACCCTTACCCTCTCTAGATATGGGCATCTAGAGAGGGCGGCGAGCGCAAAGCGCGCAGACGGGTGAGTCCCATATGCGAAATAATTTTATAATACCTATAATCACGTACTCACCACAAAAAATCCCCAAACTTGTTTCAAAATGATAAATGATATAGTGCTTCAGGTGCTAAAGTGCTGAATTCAATGCCGACGCAAACGAATGCCGATACGCCTTTCGCAGACGCAAACGTAATTGATAAATGTTAAATAAGTATTTTCCCCGTCATCTCACCAGGCTGTGGCAACCCAAGGATTTTCAGCATGGTAGGAGCAATATCAGCCAGCCCGCCATTTTTAATTTCTTTGATTTCATCCACACCATCTGCTATCAAAAATATAACAGGATTCATGGAATGGGCAGGCTTATCGGAACCATCGGGATATTTCATGTCATCCGCATTACCGTGATCCGCGGTGAGCAACATGGTGTAACCGGATTCTGTTGCTTGTTTGTATAGTTTTCCAATCGCATCATCCACAACTTCAACCGCTTTAACAGTGGCATCAAGATCACCAGAATGACCGACAAGATCGCAATTAGCGTAATTAACAATAACCACATCATATTTTGCTTCTTTTAAAGCATTCACAACTTTTTCGGTTACCTCTGGTGCAGACATTTCAGGTTTTTCCGCGTAACTTGGAACTTTTGGTGAATTAACTAAAATGCGATCTTCGCCTTTTACGGGTTCTTTGACTTGAGAATTAAAAAAGAAAGTAACATGCGCGTATTTTTCGGTTTCCGCACAACGCAACTGGGTCAAATTGTTATTGGATAAGTAATTAGCCAGATTATTTTCAACTTTTGGCACGTCAAATGCAACCGGAGCATGTTCAGAATACGGCCCCATACATACAAACTTAACCCCACCAATAGTTCGTTCAAATTCTTTAAAATCAGGATCGACAAAAGCCGATGTGATCTGGCGTGTGCGATCGGTGCGATAATTAAAAAATATAACCGCATCCCCTTCTTTAATGAATCCGGACTCATCCAGAACAATTGGCGGCATATAATAATCCGTCAAATCAGGATCAGCTTCATAAAAATGATCAATTGCAGTATTTGGATCATCAAATTTTTCGCCATCTCCCGCAGTCATAAGCCGATAACCTTTTTGAGTGCGATCCCAATTGGTATCGCGATCCATAGAAAAATATCGACCGATTATAGTAGCAATCTTTCCGGCTCCGGACTTTTGAATTTGTTCTTCAACCTGTTTGATAAATCTTTTAGCGCTTCTTTCCTTAACATCACGCCCATCAGTAATGCAATGAATATAAATATCTTTAACTCCCTCCTTTGCCGCCCATGAGACTAAAGCAAAAAGATGATCGATATGAGAATGGACACCTTTATCAGATATCATTCCGAGAAGATGTAATGGTTTATTGGATGTCTTCGCATATTCAATCGCCTCAACAAGTGCGGGATTTTCAAAAAATGTACCATCTTCGATCGAACGATTAATAGTGAGTAAAAATTGAGGAACAACACGCCCCGCTCCTATGGTAAAATGACCGACTTCCGACCCACCCATACTGCCCTCAGTTAAACCAACAGCTTCACCACTGGCTTGAAGCAAGCTAAAAGGATACCTGAGTTTCAGTTCATCGATATTTGGAGTATTAGCTAAGGTAACAGCATTTCCCGGCCCTTCCGGCGCCTCACCAAACCCATCACATATTACTAATAATACTTTGTTTTTCATTGTCCCAAGGATACAACAAATTTGAAAATGTGAAAATATGAAAATAATTTTCAAGTTTCCAAGTTTTCAAATTTCCAAGTTAATTTGCACAAACAAGCCAAATCAAGTAAAATATAAAAACCTCACCCAACCAAATTTATGCCCAAAAAAGCCACTATTCAGGAGATAATCAAGGGGGCTAAGGAATATTTACCTCATGTAGATGGTAAGAGGCTTGTTAAAGCATATGATTTTGCCAAAAAGGCACATAAAGGAATGCGCCGGGCTTCTGGCGAAGCTTATATACATCATCCTTTGGAAGTAGCAAAAATTCTTCTGACACTCCACCCGGACGAAGATTCTTTGGTTGCCTGTTTACTACATGATGTACTGGAAGATACAAGTGTAACAGCAGATGATTTACGAAAAGAATTTAGCGGAGGTGTCATCCCCCTCTTAAAGGGTATGGAAAAGCTGGGCACAGTTTATTATCGCGGTCATGAAAGACAGGTTGAAAATTTAAGAAAAATGTTTTTGGCAATGGCGGATGATATTCGCGTAATTTTGATAAAACTATCAGACCGGTTACATAATATGAGAACACTGGAATACATACCGGAAGAAAAGCAAAAACGAATCGCGCGGGAAACTCTAACCATATATTCCCCAATAGCGACTCGCCTTGGTATCTATCGAATAAAAAATGAACTGGATGATTTAGCGTTTAAATATCTGCATCCAAAAGATTACAAACGCCTTTTAGTTGATATGAAAGAATATTCGGGAATGCAAAAAGACACCGTCAAAAAAACCAAGTCAGTTCTCACGAAAATCCTTAAAAAGGCAGATATTAAACATGATTTGGAGGGGAGAGTTAAACATCTTTACAGCATTTACAAAAAATTAAAACGAAAGGATAAAAATTACATTTCCGAATTATATGATATTTTTGCCTTAAGAATAATTGTTGAAGATGAGGCGGCATGTTATCAGGTTTTAGGCTTGCTACACAAAAATTGGACACCACTGGCACGTCGGTTTAAAGATTATATTGGGCGTCCCAAACCAAATGGCTATCAAAGCCTCCACACAACTTTGATTGGTCTTTGCCAAAAACTTCACAACCAACCTATTGAAGTGCAGATCCGATCAAAAGATATGAATTTAGTTGCGAAATTCGGAGTTGCGGCACACTGGAAATATAAAGAAAAAAGTGGTTATTCCATCGCGGTGCCGGAAGACAAACTTAAATGGATTCAAAATCTTGTCAGCGTACATGAAAGCCTAAAAAACAATGTGGAATTTATTGAATCTCTCAATGTTGATATTTTTCACGATAGAATTTTTGCACTAACGCCAAACGGTGATATTTTGGATCTGCCACAAGAGGCTACACCTGTTGATTTTGCTTACAACGTTCATACAGATGTAGGGCACAAATGCAAAGGTGCTAAAGTAAACGGCAAAATAGTACCTCTTGATTATAAGCTGACAAACGGGCAGGTAGTTGAGATTTTAACCAGTAATAAAATACAGCCTAATCGCTATTGGTTATCTTTTGTCACCACATCTCACGCGAAAAACAGAATTAAACAATGGTTTAATTCACAAGATAAGGATAACTTGATTAAAATTGGTAAAGACCTCGTTAACAAACATTTAAAACGCTTTAATCAACCACCGCTCAATCCTGATCTGAGCGTTTTAAAAAAGTTTGCCGATAAAAAAATGACCATACGTGAACGTGAAGAACTTTTGGAAAAAATAGGAAACGGTTCCGTAGATGTTATGAGTATTATAAAAAAAATTCTGCCTGCAGAGAAAGTTATGAAAAAAACGAGCAAAAAAACAATGACAAAAGAAGCGTTAACAGGAGGTGTGAAACTAGAAAATGTAGAAGTGCTAATAACAGGAGAAAAAGGCTACAAAACACAAATTGCTACGTGCTGTATGCCAAAACCACCAAATGCAATTGTGGGATATATAACACGAGGACGGGGGGTCACCATTCATAAAAAAGATTGTAAGGTTCTCAAGGGGCATAACCCGGATAGGCTGATAAAAGCCAATTGGAGCATGCAAAAACAACCCGACTACGAAGTAAAATTAAAAATAAAACGCCAGTCACGCATAGGAATGTTAAGAGACATAGCTGATGTATTTGCGGTATTGGAAATTCCTATTTTAGATATACAAAACATCCGCCACGAAGGCTCAGACGTAGGCGAAATTATAATAACAGCAAACCTGGATAGTTTGGAAACACTAAATACCGTCATACAAAAACTCGAAGAAACACCTGGTATTTTTAGTGTTAAAGAGATTGATTAAATTCATCAACCATACTCCGTGCCTGTGCCTCGCCGACTGAAAACTGCCCACCTCTCGCTATCGCTCGCCCCCTCCGATTGAAATAGATTGAAGTTGATTTTTGCATTAATCCATTTCAATCTACTTCAATCGGTAGGGTTGCCGAGCCGAAGGCTTCCCTTTGGGAAAGGCAAGGGGAGGGTGTTATTTAGTCAACATCTCAATCAACTTATCAGCAGCCATATTATTCTTCAGACTCCGATATCCATCAGAACCTTTTTTATAATGCTCCTTTGCATGTTTCTGCTGTTCTTTCGGATAACGCGCAATCATATCATCAAGTTTTTTATCTACTTCTTTTTCTTCAACTTCGATTTTTGATTCTTTTAAAATATGTGTAACACCTAATCGTGCGAGCAAACGATCTTCAGCAGCCTTACGGTGATCTTTCTCAAAATCCTCATCGGTTTTTTTGATGTGCTGTAAATATTTATCCCAAGTTAGACCTTGTTGAGCAATGCGTTGTTTTTGTTCGTTTTTTAACGATTCAAGCTCCTGATCGATCAGCTCATCCGGTAAATCGGCTGTAGTTATTTTAATGATCTCCTGAACTACCTTATTATCATGCTCACGTTGAATACGAGTTTGTGTTTCAGCTAATAAATCGTTTTCAACTCGTTTTTTAAAATCATCTACACTTTGCTTTTGACCTGTGACTTTTTCAATCAGACTCTCATCTAATTTTTGTTCCTTTTTCTGCTCCAAACGATCTAATTTAAGTTTGAAATGGACTTTCTGACCCTGCATTTGTTTAGAGTGATACTCTTTTGGAAAAGTAACATCAAATTCCTTCTCTTTGCCGACCTCCATACCAATAATCGCATCCTCAAAGCCGGGCACCATAGTTTTACTGCCTAAAACAATTGGATGATTTTTACTGGCAGTATTTGGAATTTCTTTGCCGTCTGTATCGTATCCGGTAAAGGTGATTTCGGCACGATCGTCTTCTTTTGCACTTCTTTTAACATCATCCCATACAGCGAATCTATCCATAATCATCTGAATAGTGTCATCAATTTGCTTTTTTTCTACCTTAGCTTTCTCACGGGCAACTTTGATTTTTTTATAATCACCGATTTTTACATCCGGCATAATTGCAACCGTAGCTATATAAACCAAATTATCTCCCTCCTTTTTTACATGCTCTTTTATATCAACTTTCGGCTGAGCTATAACCTGAACATCGTTTTCTTTAACAGCCTGCATATAACTGGGCGGAATTGCTTTTTCAAGCGTAACACCCTGAATAGTTTGCTCATCAACCTGTTTGCGGACAACATCTTCAGGAATGTTACCGGAACGAAAACCATCAACCTTAATTTCTTTACTGAGCTCTTCTAAAGCCTGCTTTTCGGCCTTCTTATAATCTTCGTAAGAAACGGTAATGGTAAGTTCGACTTGGGATTTTGGTAAATTTTTAACTTCGGTTTTCATGATAATAGTATTAAAAAACAGTGTGCTTACTATACCTAAATAGGCTTAAAAAGTCACTACAAACCAAGGCTATCATACTGAGCGGAGTAATCAGTCCTCGTAGATCCCTCCACTGCGTTCACCTTGAGACGCGATTCCTCCAGAGGCGGACAAGAAATCGACGTCTCTACGTTTCACTCCGGTCGGGATGAAAAAAAGTGATTGTGGGTGATAGTCTGGGTTTGTAGTGACTTTTTAAGCCTATTTA
>JAUXFE010000076.1 GCA_030620215.1 Candidatus Peregrinibacteria bacterium | reverse complement strand
CCACAAAGCTGAAAGCTATTACCAAAATTACCAGCACATTGATAGCCGGCTCGAAATCGGGAGAAAATAATTCTAAAACAATAAATTTTCTAAAAATAATGAGAAATGAAGCGAGTGTTAAAATAATAATCATGTTTAATTTTAAAAGATGGGGATCGATCCGGGGCTGATTTGCAAATTCTTTATACATAGT
Organism: Candidatus Peregrinibacteria bacterium; assembly: GCA_030620215.1. The sequence continues at coordinate 3,903 of JAUXFE010000076.1, read as the reverse complement.
ACGGCTGAGAGCAGAAGAAAAGTGGGCCAACGGCACGGCTAAAGTAAATGCCAATACATAAAAAGCAAGCTGGTCGGCATCCAAAAAGTGGGCGAGCATAAATTTATCCGTATAGAATATGAGCATACCGGCGATATTAGCCACGAATAGATGGTGCCCAAAAGTTTTAATTTCAGAAAATAAAAGAGCTATATTCTCTTTAAAATCAGCAAAGATTGGTTTAGCCAATATAATAAATATAAAATCAACGAATAGTATGCTAAGCAAAAAGGACAAACTGGTCGAGTTTAAGGTGAAGGAATCAGTAAAAACAAGGAATATCAGAACTATGACATAAATAAGACGCGGGGCGAAAGTGAACCAGCTTAGTTTTTTTATCTCACCGCTACCCCGTAATGTAATAAGCAACATGTTTTGAAATAGAATAACAAATACCAGTGGTGATAAAACGGTCAATAACGATCCAATTTTTATCTCAAAGAATAAATCGGAAAAGGGCGCCCACACCCAAATGAACAGGATGAAAAGAATTCCTAAAAATAAAGTCAGGAGATGGAGTGTACCTTGGAGTTTGCGGACCCTAAAAGTATCCTTTTCTATGGCCAGCTGTCTGGATGTTGATTCAAACAGTCCCAGGCTCAAAAAGGTCTGTGAAAAAGTAATTGTAGCTATAAAAAAGCTATAGCGGCCAAAATCGCTCACCGTCAGCAGGTTGGTATTCAGCTTGACCGCAATATATCCGATGAAAGTAGTAAATAAAATGGCAAAATAGAGCAGGCCGGCTTTTTTTAGAGCCATGTTAGTGGTTATGAATGTAGTGAATTTCAAAGGATCTTTCATATTCAATTAGAAATCATCTTTACTGAATTGATGCAATTAAGTTATCGTACAATTGTTTTAATTTTTTTGATTCTATTTCCCAGTTCAATTCTTTGGTCGCTTTAACACAGTTTTTTTTCCACTTATCATAAACTTCTTTTTCCGTAAGCATAAATATCAGCTCTTGTGCTATTTGAGCTGGATTTGTTGGATCAACTGTTCTGCCCACCTGAAATTGGTTAATATAGTGTTCAATGGTCGAAAAATTGCTACCCAATACGGGAAGTCCGGCCATGACGTATTCAAACAACTTATTCGGGAGGGCATACCTGTGATTTTCGCTAACAGGTTCCAGTAAGGTTACTCCAATATCAGCTTGAGATGCAAACGATATTAGTTTATCGTTAGGCACAAATTTTCGGAATTCAACCCGCTTGGACAAATTTAAACTACGAATGAGCTGACGGAGTTTGGGCTCCAGGGGGCCTTCGCCGACAAGTAGCAGAATGGCATTATTAATCAATGAAATGGCACGGATCAAATTTTCAAGACCTCGATGCTTTAAAAAATAACCATGAAACAAGATAACTGGTTGGCTGTATGCAATCCTGAACGGATCCTCAATCGGCAGAGAAGGGGATTGTTTAGGCGGCAAATTTCGTATTACCTCAATCTTAGCCAAATCGGGATAGCGCAGCAGATACGCCTTAGCTATCGGTTCGGAAACGGTTATGAGTAATTTCACGATAGGAATAGCCTTTCGCTCGATCCACAACCAAAAGGTTCTGCGTAAAGGCCGATTTAGAAAAATGCTTAATCCAGGAAAATATTCATGAGCGTCATAAATCAAAATAGATTTTTTTATTGCGCCGATGAATAAAACGGCTGGCAGTACCCACAGTCCTCGAGCCTGAATGAGCGAATATCGGTGAAACAATAGATGAAGAAAAACTTTCAGATTAAATTGGATGAACTTTAATGGCCCCTTTTCAAAGTGCAAGAAAATACGTTTAAGAAGAAAAAAATTGTGACTTTCCAGCTTTGGCTGACCTTTCTTTCCTGGAGCTAAAACAACAATGTCCATGCTTTTCTGTTCTGCACTCTCAATATGACTTAATAAACGGCGCCGATACTCAATTGGATCGATGGTAATGAACAGAATGCTGTTTTTTATCGGTAAACTCATCGTATCGACTTAATTACCTTACTGTAGATAATTTAATTGTATGCTAACCGTCTGCTTGTCACTATCCGGTTTAATTATTAGTAAACCGCGCTCTTTATCAAATTGAGAGCGGGCATTTTCCACTCTGGTTTGGCCGATTTTGCCTGGAATTTTCAATGTAAAGCCTTCGGTATTACTATGAAGAGATAAATTGAATCTGTATTCTTGCCCCTGTTGCCGCATCTCGGTTAACCGGATCTGATTGCGCTGGTCTTGCCACTTTAAATGCTCCATAAGAGGTCCGATGAAGGCGTTTTCTTGTTCAATAATCTGAACAATTCTATTCCAGATCTCATGGAAATGATCTGATTGATACATATTACTTGGATGCCATAGAACCGTTAACACACCCTGATAGCGTCTTACGGTTTTGAATAAGGATGAAATGGTATCAAGTGTCTTTGGTAGATCTCGGCCTTCATTAGGCAAGGATTCTTCAAAAAAAGATGTTGAAAATTCCAAACAATTTAATTCTGACTGATTGAAATGATCAAAGCAGGAAAACGCCCGCGTTGTTCCCGCGCGGAATCCGCATATCCGGCGATAGGCCAGAGAAGAATCATAATTTAGATTAAGCGATTGGACAACACGCCAAATTTGTGGAAAAAGACAACGTAGATAGTGATGCCTTAACCCATAAATTTTAACCTTGCTAATCCGTTTAAGTTTATTTAATTCCTTTTTATATCGTCCTGGATGATTAAAGGCATAACGACTGGGATGGAAGCCGATTTCGTGACCCTCTGTGTTTAGCCGTTTAAACAACTTTTGAAATTTTCGACTATTGATATTATAGCGAAAACTGCTACCTTCATTGAGCCTGGAAATAAGATTGAAAGTCGCCCGCCAGTTAATGCGTTTATAAAAATCTAGAAGATCATCGAGAGCCCAGGTTTTCCTTTCTGATTTTTGAATTTCCTGATATTTTGTATGACCCGGCAAATGTAGTTGATGAATAAATAAGAGAAGTGATCGTTTTATGGGATTTATTACCCGTGTAATATCAATATCATGAGTCAAAGCTAATCCGAATTGCTCACCATTAGGAAATGCGGCTTTTTTAATAATTGGTTGTTTGGTGTTAGTGAGCATATTTTCAATATTTTTTCCAAACCAGTTAATGATGATATCCACAACCGGGGTTTGATATTTATTATATTTATAAAGTAATGCCTGATTAACTGTGGCATCAATTTCGTCAGGGTGTTTGTATTTAAGTTCTTCTATCCGAACCAAATGGAAGTAGATGGATGCGATTAGGTCAAAATTGATCGCTGTATTTGGTGTGGCTGGTGGTTGGAACAACCCGAGGACGGGTATCTTAATCCCGTCAATTGACATCTCGTTCCATTCTAACTCCTGCTCATGTAAAGTTTCCAATGGATAAATTCTGGGTAGGATAATGGCAGGTTTATCAGGTTGAATTCCTGATGAATCTCCGTAAGTAATATGTATTGTATTACGGATATCCGGAACTGGTTTTGGCATCCATTTAAAAAAGAATCCCGAACTGTTCAGCACAAATTCCATTGTATAGCGAACTGCCTGAGAAATAAATTCATTTTCCAGACAATGTATCATCATTCGTTATCACCACCATTACATCTGACCATGATGTTTTTCTCAAACAAACAACAAAGTATCATAGTATTCGCTCTTTTTGCAAGCGATATCGATAGATTTGAACAAGCCATGTCAGAGGTATTTTGACTTTGTTTGTGACCCGGAACCCATGAACCAACTCCCCACCAAATCCACGTTTAAATTGTTCAATTTGGGGATTGTTTGCACCCATAAAATCGAAGTATTGATGACTTGCAGCGAATTTTTCCAAAACATTGGAAACAAGATAAGCTGAT
>JAUXFE010000018.1 GCA_030620215.1 Candidatus Peregrinibacteria bacterium | reverse complement strand
GTGTAAAAGGAATTCAGAAAGCGCGGATAGCTATCCGCGCTTTCAGAATTCCTTTTACACTTCCCCGTACTGTGTAACCGTCATTCCGAGCGACCAGAGGAAGTCGAGGAATCTCTTGATCACAGTTTAGACAATAATTGACCTCTCCCCCATTATATTGTATGCATAATATTCCCTTATCCTTGCCTTTTTTTGCCTTTTTAGCATTGCTTTTAGTAGCAAACTTTGTTATAATAGATAGATAAAAATCAATTGCAAAAGGGATAGGCTTAAATCTTTCAATAATTTCTTATCACTTCGGCCTAGCTCAGTGTCCACAAATTTTGTAAGATTTATCCTTCGTTCCATTCGTCCCAAGATTGGGACTCATTCCTCTCTGGAACACCTATCTCGCATTTACCCAAAACAAATATGTTTAAAACAATCAAAACATTATTTATTACCGCTTTTGTATTTCTTGTTACTGCAGTAAGCGCTAAAGCTGTAATTTTTGAAGGTCTTGATGGTGAAGGTGTTACTGATGTAGAAGCGGGTACCGGCCTTGCTGCTACTTCCTTGGAAGGTTCGGGTATTACTCATACAGATAACCTTGGAGACTTAATTATTAAATACATAAACTTTATATTGCCGTATCTTACACTGGCCGCTTTTGTCGGTTTTGTGGTTGCCGGATTCTTTTACGTTACGGCTTATGGTAATGAAGAACAGTTAGGAAAGGCCAAAAAGATTTTGATCTGGTCTGCGGTTGGTTTGATTTTAGTTATAGCTTCTTATTCAATCATTCAGCTGTTAACTCAAGATCTAGTGACAAGTCTGGAAGCTCAATAAAAACAAATTTGAAAAAATAAAAATGCAAAAAAAGATTTTAAAAAATTGGTTAAAAAGAATAAGTATCGCTTTGTTTTTAATGTTGAGTTTTTCTGTTGCAACTACTTATGCTGCCCCTTCTATTCCGGATGTAGCTTCTAAACAAACGAGCACTACTCTTTCTATTTCCGATTTGGCTGCGGCTGATATTGGATATCTTGTAGGTGATGACGATTCTTTGGAGGGAGGCGGTTCCGGTTTAAAAATACCAACGGGTGAAGCGCAAATCAGCGGAGATATTTCAAAAAAACCTTTTGGAGAATTACTTGTTGATATAGTTAATTACTTTGTTGGATTTTTGGGCATAATCGCCGTGATCGTATTTATTTACGCAGGTGTTCTTTGGGTAGTCGCAGGCGGAAGCGAGGAGCAAGTGGGCAAGTCAAAGAAAATGATGATTTACGCGTCCCTTGGTATCATCGTGGTTATTATGTCTTATTCAATCGTTAGCTTTCTAACAGGTGCAGCCGGTGGCGGATGTGCCAACGATACAGATTGTGTAGATCAATTTGGAGAGGGGTATACTTGTGAGGCGGGTATTTGTAAAAGCGGACCATCAGATGAGAACGGAGAGTGTAGTTCAAGTGTAGATTGTGCTCCGGGGGAATGGTGTTCAGCGTTAGGTATTTGTGTTCCAGGTAATGATGTTTTATGCGAATCAGATAGCGATTGTGATCCACCAAAAGAATGTGATGAGATATATGGCTTTTGCCGTAATCCTTTTTCCAGCTTAGGTTCCTCATGTGAAGATAATACGGATTGTCCTCCATATGGTTTTGTCTGTAATGAGGAGACCAATAAATGTGAGATGAGTGGTAGTGATATTGCAGGAGCAATCACAGGAGGTGAATCCGAAGCGGTGGTTAATGAGGTTTTTAATAATATAGATACTTTAGTCGGCGATCTGATGAATTTGTTAGATGGCATGGAAGAAGGAATTAATTCTTTACCTGATGATGTAAAAGAAGATGTTCTTGGTATTTTAGGATACGGAACATTAGCCGATAAGATGGCCGGGCTTGAAAGTCTTATGGATGCAACAGATGACCCTGCGGTATTGGCTGTTTTAGAGAGGCTTTTAGAAGCCTTAGAGAAATTAAGTGATCTGCGTGAAGAATTGGATGATCTGCGTGAAGTCATGCCTGAATCCAAAGACACCATAGAAGCTTGGGATAAAACATCTGAAGATTTAAATTCACTTATAGATGACCCTGTCAGTGGTATAAAATTACGGCGTTTTGAAAAAGAGTATAGGACATTACAAGAACTTATCCGTAAATTCCCCGCTGTCCAGTCAAGGATCAAAGCATCGCCTGCGGAAGGCAATGTTCCATTTACGGTTATATTGGATGGTATGGATTCCTTTGATCCTACCGGTGGCACTATAAGCGATTATAAGTGGTCTTTTATAGATACTTCCGGCAGTCTTGTCTCACTTGGCAATTCACCGGTGATCGTTCATGAATTAGCAGAACCAAATACATACTCTATACGTTTACAGGTATCTACTTCACAGACTGATACCGATGGTTACAAAACTGCTACAGATGGAGTTTCTTACGTTCGGGTTCGCGCTAATCCGCCCGCCTCTCAGGTTGCATTTAAAATAAATGGGGTGGAGGTTTCCGATGTTTATCATGTTACTTTGGAAGAGTCAAAAGCAGGTATTGCGTTTGATCCTTCTATAACAGTGCCCGCTCTCGGACGTGTTCTTGAAAGATATGAATGGACTTTTGGAGATACTATTTCAGAAGAGCGCACTACTCCTACAACCGTCATTCATAGCTACAGTAAAGCAGGAGAATATTTTGTAACCCTTAAGGTTACAGATAATCACGGCGTTAGTGATAAGAGTATTGTAAAATTATTTGTAAAATCACTCGCAGCTAATATTGAGATAAGACCAACTGATGGGAACGTTAATACAGAGTTTCAATTTATTGGAACAAATTCACGTTCCGATGATGGTGTTATTAAAGATTACGAATGGAAAATAGAAGATAAAGAAGGTAGAACTGTGGCGGAAAGCGAAGATGAAAATTTCTATCACAGATTTGATAGCCCCGGTGAATACGATGTTATTTTAACTATTACAGATACAACAGGAGCCAAGGATAAAACTTTAGAAGTTTTAGAAATAGATTCCCGACCGCCTGTTGCCAGCTTTATATATAGTACACCTGAATTAAATCATCCTAATCGTTTTGATTTTAGTGCGCTTAGCAGTTATGACCCTGATACAGGTGACAGCATTACCTATTCATGGGATTTTGATGGAGATGGAAATTTTGACCTCGTAGATACGAGTGATATCAGAGTAACTCATGAATATAAAAGAGTCGGGGAATACAGAGTTACATTACAGGTAGAAGATGCTTTTGGTCAGCGTGATCAAACTACAAAGGGAATCAAAATAGATTCTATCCTTTCCGGTGATGCGGTTCTTCCAAAACGTGCGGCTCAGGTTGGAGAAGAAGTCATATTTAAAGCAGTCAGCCCAAATGCAGTTGCTTATCTGTGGGAATTCGGAGATTCTCAAACTGCTAGTACAGAAGAAACTGAGGTAAAATATACTTATAATAAAAAAGGTAAATATCGCGTAAAACTCAATTTCTTTGATGAAGAAGATAATGATAACTCGGATATTGTTTATATGTTAATAGGTGATCGGGATGAACCAATTTCAGTTGCCGATGTTACTGTAAATGGTCGTGCTCATCCATTTTTCGATGACTTATGCGGAGAAGGAAAGCATGGTGTTGTTATTACACGTGCCGATAGTTTGCAATTAACCGCAAGAGATTCTATTAACACAGATGGATCCGGTCGCCTTCTTTCTTATGATTGGAAGTTGGCCGATGGAACACGAAGCAGTCGTAAGGAATTTACCCATCGCTTTGATGAAATCAATCGCGAAGGTGAATGTTTCTCGACCAGTTTGATTGTTCGTGATCAGGTGAGCGGTAAGCTCAGTGATGAAGATGTACTTTATTTTAAGGTTATAAATAAACTTCCGACTATTAGTGATTTTGTTCTTGAAGAAGAGGATAAAAAGGAATTAATCACTCCTACTAAAGTAAAGCTTCGGACCATTAACCCAAAAGATTCAGATGGCCAGATTAAAAAATACCGTTGGTGGTATTACAGAGAAGGGTATAAAGATGAAAAATTAGGTGTGCATGCAACGGCTAATCCGGAAACCGAAATGGTTATAACAGCGGAAGGACAGCCGGATCTTATAAATCGTTATTATTTTAATTTACAGGTAATCGATAACGACGGAGGTGTTTACGATACAATTGAAAGATTCGGTGAGCTTAGTTATCTGGATATTACAAATGGTCCAAACCTTTCACCGGTTGCTGAATTTACGGTAGATAAAACTACAATCTCAGTCAGTGATTCCATTACCTTTATATCTCAATCCTATGATCCTCAGGGTGATACTCTGCCAAACGATGCTTTCAGATGGGATTTTGATGGCGATGGTGAGTTTGATGACAGCTCTACAGGAGCTCAGGTCAATCGCCAATACAATACACCCGGTGAGTATACAGTCCGTTTGAAAGTTTCATATAGAGGGCTTTCTTCCAGTGCGACTAAAACGATTTTTGTGGAGCAGGTTCAGAGTCTTCCACAGGCGGCGTTTACCTTTGATGTAGATGAAACTACAGTAATATTTGATGGTAATAATTCACGCTATGATTCAGATCTAGAAGATACAACATTGCGTTTTGAGTGGGATTTTAATATTCAGGAAGATTCCAATGGAAACGGCATTAAAGATGATGATGTGGAATCCACAGAAGTATCTCCTAGTTATACCTATTCTGATCTGACTATATATCGCGTTCGATTAAAAGTTAAAGACAGCTTGGGAATGGAAGGGGTTGTGGTGAGGGATGTAGATCTCTCTATGAGTGCCGAAGAAAGAGAAAAAAGCACTTATCGTTCAGTCAGAGTCGGTTCTATTAATCAACCGCTTACAACTTTAGATATAGCTGTAACACCTATTGATGTTCCAAAGGGTGGTACTGCGGATATCAATGTAACTATTCGTAATGCTGATAATTCACCTTATTATGGTCAGGTATTTTTTGAGATCATGGAAGGCAGTGGTGAATTTACTCCTAACCCAGTTGATGCTAAAGATTCAAAAGCTTCCGCGATTTTCACTGCTATCGATTCCGGGCCGGTGCGTATAAAGGTACGTGCAACCGGAACATACTTTGGTGAAATTGTTGAGGAGGCTGTAATAAATGTTAAATAAATTAAATTTCAATAGCTGATCCGTGGCTAATCCGTGGCTAATCCATGGCTAATCCGTGGCTAATCCGTGGCTAATCCGTGGCTAATCCAATAGCTGCAATCGGATAAGCAATAGGATAAGCAATAGGATAAGCTATAGGATAAGCTATAGGATAAGCTATAGGATAAGCAATAGGAAATATATGATAAAAAAACTAATTAAATTAACGGTATCGATTCTAATTTTATTCTTACTATCAGTAACTGTTTTGGCGAGTGGTAAGATGGAGGTAAGGCTTGGTGAAAAGGTTACTTTACAGCGCGAAACTGTTGAACCGGGTTCTACCTACAAATGGGTCGTTAAAAAGGGCAGAGAGATCATCAGTACGCAGGCCGCATCGATTTTCAATTATACTTTTATGGAGCAGGGTGAATATAACGTTAATTTGACGCTTATAAGCCCATCCGGTGATACTAAGAATACTTCTGTATATGTGCTTGTCGGCGATCGTTATCCACGACCTACTGTAGAGGGTGAAGAGGGAGTGATTCCACCGGAAGAAATGCCTTTAATGATAAGTTATTCAGTATTACCTTCTCCCAGTGAAGATGGTGTGATTCATTTAATAGGGGATACCAAGGTTTTGTTTGATATAGATGTTGTTCGTGACGATATATTGGAATATCGAATAGATCGCAATATATTTGAAGACAGCGATGGAAATGGAACAGCAAATGACGATATAGATAACGCAAATGATGATTCATATTTGCTTGGCGGTATTTGGGAAACTGAATATAAAGAAGGAGAAGCTGCAAAAATCGTTGCGGAGATCACATTGATTGCAAAAGATGGAGAAAAAACTAAATCACAGGTTGAAATAGTATTTGATGAAGAACCCAGCCGGGAAGGTGATCCCGTTGCATTATTAGAAGTAGCACCTGCACCAGATCCGAAAGATCAGCTTATTCATCTTTATGATGACCCATCAATGGTCGCGTTTTATTCGCGTCGCAGTGAGGGTAAGATTTTAGAGTTCAGAATCGATAAAAATATATTTGTGGATAGCGATGGTGACGGCAATCCGGCAAATGATATCGATAATATGAACGACTCATCATTTCAAACCGGTGATGTATGGAAGACCGAATACAGCAAAACAGATGATCAGATCATCGCTCAGCTTATTGTTGTTGGTGAAGAGGGTAAAGGTAGCCGTGTTCAGCGCGGTATATGGTTTACCGATAAACCAAAACCTCCGGCTATAACCGAAATAAAAGACGCAATTCAATTAACTGCGGATAAGGATTTTGTACTTAAAGGCGATCCTATAAATTTTGCTGTTGAAGGATTAACGCAGACTTTGAATAACTACATATTTGAATGGGATTTTGACGGAGATGGCGTAATGGATCAGGAAATCGAAGCCAATAATACCGTAATGTATATATATGATTTTGCCGGTATTTATAATCCCAAAGTAGCTATTACAGATAAGGATGAAAACACTGCGGATTTCACTTTAGAGATCGTAGTTAAAGATGCGATTGTAACCACTTCTGATTTTGATTTTGAAATCGATGGTAATACAGTTGAGTTTACAAATTTATCTGTTTCCGCGTTAAAACTTGCTGATAAAAAATTGTACTATACATGGAATTTCGGTGATACGGATCAATCCGGATATGAATCTCAAAAAGATCAGATCGGCATTTCCGATCCAACTTATACATATAACAAAGCAGGTAATTATATCGTCAGTTTAATGATAACGGATGCGGATCAGGTTATTGATACAAAGACTTCTGAAATTGTTATTGAATTCGATTTAGCTCCGGAAGAACTAACAGGAGAAATTGCAGGAGAAGATGTGATAACAGAACTAAAAGAAGTAAAAGAAGGTTCATCTCTTATAGTTAAGATACTAAAAGTTATTCTGTATTTGATTTTGATTATAGTTGTTCTTGTTGTTTTAATTTTACTTGGCTTCTTGGTTTTCTTAAAAGTTCAGCATCCGGATCTTACATTTGAAGAACTTATTGATGAGATTAAGATTAAAATCCTTGGAATGCTTGGTGTTCATGAAATGTTAGAGAAACCAGCTGACGCAATGACCGATGACGCAATGACCGATGACGCAATGACCGATGACGCAATGACCAATGACGCAATGACCGATGACGCAATGACCAATGACCAATTGCCTACTGAAGAGCTACCTATTGAGGGGGAAGTTATGGATTTTGATAAAGAATCTGCAGAGCCTGTGTCAGATAAAGAGCCACCTCTTGCCGAAGGCGGTGAGCAAGCCGAAACTGCTAAAGAGTCTGGTCCTACGCCGGATTGGATGAAAGAAACGAAACCTGCTCCAGCGGAAGAAGCTCCGGTAGAAGAACCAGAACCAGCTATCAGCGATTCCACCGTGGCGGACAGGCAGCAATCAGCAAATCAGCCACCAGCTACTCCAGCTCCAGAACCTGTTCCTGAACCAGAACCAGTTGAACCAGCCACTCCAGCTCCAGAACCTGAACCGGAAGCTCCGGTAGAGGAAGAGGATAAATCGGATAAAAATAAACCACCTAAACCACCTAGTAGCGGAGTAGGTAAAAATCAAGCTCCGCCATTGTCTGACCAAAGTGGTCCAGTACCGGATTGGTTAAAAGGCGCATAATATTTCTGATTTCAGATTTCTGATTTCAGATTTGATGTAACATTTGAGATTTTGAATGTTAGATTTTTTGCTTATGACAAAAATGGTAAATACTAAATCTAAAATAGGATTCAGAAATCAGAATTCAGAAATCTGAAATTTAGTAGGTACTCCTTTTTCGTATGTCGAAAGTGTTTTAATTCCAACTTCTTTTGCAAGTGTGAGAGCTTCGTTTAAGTCTTTTCCAACTGTGCTGTGTCCGTCTGAGCCGATGGTGTAATGCTGCACTCCAATTTCAACACACCATTTTAGAATATCTGGATGGGGGAATATTTCTTTGCAATCGTATTTCAGTCCGCTTGCATTTAATTCAATGCCAATTCCTTTTTCCTTCATTAATTTAAGTATAGGAATGATTTTGTCTTTATACTTTTTTGGCTCAAATGGGCCATAAAAATTTATACCGCCTTTTTTGCAAATATCAAAGTGCCCAACAACGCTAAATTGTCCCCATTCGACCATTCGATACAAATATTCGAAGTATTTTGTATAAGTGTAGCTCTCGGGATTATTTTTGTAGAATTCATGACAATATTTGGATGATGAAACCAAGCTATTTTCTACCTCATGAACTGATCCGATCATAAAGTCAAAATCCATATCATTCACGAACCTTTTCATTTCATCCATCCACTCTTCAACATACTCAAGTTCTACCCCAAATTTTATTGGTAGATTTGGAAATTCTTTTTGCGTTTCCTCAATATCTTTTTTTACTTCGGTAAATCTATTAATCGCTTCTTTATAATCAAAAGAACCTTTGCCTCCATTCGGTGGAAATGTTTCAACATGATTGGTTAAGCAGATTTCTTGTATTCCTAATTCAATTGCTTTTTCGGCAAGTTTTCTGGTTTCAGATTCGGAATCTGATGAGAAGTGGTTATGTACGTGGTAGTCGATTAACATTTAACATTTAATATCTAACATTTGTGATTATACCTAATTTTTACGGAAAGACTAAAAAAATAATCCACTTGCTGGCTCCACATCCCGCTAGGCGGGATGCATCCCACCACAGTGGGATAGGGCTCTGTCTGGAGCCAGACAAGTCTGATGACTGGTTATCGGACATTGCCGGTTCCGGACAGAGCCACGGAACCAGCAATGTAGGTTAATTATTTTTTCAAATTTTATATAACAGACGAGTACTAAGGTTATAAGATGGCAAAAACTATATCATTGTTTTTTGAACAGCAATTGAACACTTAGGTAATGCGTTAACAGCAAAAAAAGTTATTATATTTTTTTATTTCATTTAGTGCGACAAATGTTTACATAAACAAGGCTTTTCTGTACAATTAATTCAAAGTCATAACAAAAATAAAATGGAAGAAGATAACAAACAACAATCAGCTGATTCCGCCGCGGCGGACAGGCAGCCGATCAGCGAATCAGCAGATCAACCAGTTTCTCCTCAGCCGGCTAATCCCGAAATGGAGGCTGTTCAGGCAAATCAACCTCAGGAAACAGGACACAGGACACAGGACACAGCAG
>JAUXFE010000063.1 GCA_030620215.1 Candidatus Peregrinibacteria bacterium | reverse complement strand
CCGGACGGGCAACCCCCAACCCCCTTATCAGGGGGCAAATTTAGTAAAACTACCTTACTTAATTTAGCTACCCCTTGATAAAGGGGGCTGGGGGGATTCCCTACCCAACCATAAAGGGGACTCGGTGGTTTTAGAATGGCAACAAACGAAAAAATTGCAAATCAAAAATCGCAAGTAACAAATTTACTTCCCCATTTTCCTCAATCTCGCAATTCTTTCCTTTACCGGCGGGTGAGTGCTAAACATCTTATTCAGCCATTTCATACCCTTTTCGTTTCTGAGTGGATTTTCTATATACAGGTGTGCGGTTGCTTTGTTGGCGACTTCCAGTGGTTCGTGATCTTTTGAAATCTTTTCAAGTGCCCGTGCCAATCCTTCGGGATATCTTGTAATTAAGGCTCCGCTTGCATCTGCTAAATACTCACGTTCTCTTGAAATGGCCAGATGCATTAGTTTGGCGATGATGGGGCTTAAAATTGCCAGTGCGATTCCGACAAGAAGTAAAATTACATTACCTTTTCCGCCACTTCTACGCCTGCCTCTGCCACCATAAAGTAATGATCTAAGAAAAATATCCGAAAGAAGTGCTATTAGCCCGATAAGTGCTACTGTTAAGCTCTGCAGACGAATGTCATAGTTTTTGATATGTGAAAGTTCATGTGCCATTACACCTTCCAGTTCGACTTTTTCCAGTTTGTCCAATAGTCCTTTTGTTATCGCTATAGCCGCATGCTTTGGATCACGTCCTGTCGCGAACGCATTAAGAGCTGTGTCGTCAATTAGATATATAGGAGGGGTTGGCAGACCTGCTGTTATGCATAGGTTTTCGACTGTTCTGTAAAGCTTTGGATTATCCCGTTTTTCTATTTTTTTGGCATGGGCAATCGCGAGTGTGATTTTGCCTGCGCTATAATAGCTGATTAAGGCATAAATAATTGCGATAATTCCGAAAATTCCTAAAAATCCAATCGCTCCGTCCTGAGTTTCTGTATAAACGAATCCAAACGCGTAGCCTATACCTATAAAAAAGGCGATAAATACGATTAGGAGGAGCCACGTTGCGCGTTTATTTGCACTAATTTGATTATACATAATTATGTTCCATTGACTGCCGATAGACTTAGTCAATTGGCAGTCAATGGGGAATTAGTAGTAAGAATATGAGTTAGTAGCATCATTATAAACGTCATTTACAAGATCTGCGAGTTCTGCGCGGGTTAATTCGTGGCCGGGGTTATCCGTTCCACGTCCTATCAAACCGAGCTCATAACCTTTATCCATATATAATTTATACCAGGGGTTTGTTTCGCCTTGCCATAGGGGTATTTCGTAAACACCAAAAACCATCTTAAGGGCTTCTACCAAATTAACCGTTCTTTCGGGGCCGAAAGTTTTATTTGCGTAGCCTGATACAATTTTGTTTTGATAGGCATATTGGATGTATGAGTTGAACCATTGACCTTTTTTAACATCCCAAAACGGACTGTTAGTTGTATCATATTCACTAAAATCTACATCATTTCCCAATCCCTTCTCTTCTTCCATATGATTTTTGCTGGCAAGGATTATTTTCAATGCTTCTGCGCGATTAACTAATTTTTCAGGCTTAAATGTTCCATCAGGATAGCCTTGAATTATCCCTTTATCCGCTAAATCTGTAATATCACCCGCATAACGGTGATACTGGATGTCGTTAAAGTTGTAATTTAAAGATCCAAAGTCATATTCTCCTTTTCTTTCAGTTTCTCTGCCGGTGAATTTAAAAGATCGAAGGATTTTTTCAATGTCATTTAAGTTATCGTCAAAGCTATCGCTTAAATCATCATAATTTATTGTGAATTCGTATTCTCCATCGGTAAGTTTAATCGTTAATTTTTTGTGCATTTCCTGAAAATCATCTCCTTCATATTCATATGTGAATAAGTACCCTTCCAAACCATCCAAAACCACATCATCTTTTTTGAAAATCAATTTACTGCCTCCTCCTATATACTTTGTATCCTCATCGGCACGGTCTTTTGATGAAAGTTCACGGTCTCCTTTTGGGATCTGATCGTAATAAATGTAAATATATCCGTCGAAATTGTTGTCTTGCACAGCTTCAACTATAAGGCTCATAGGAGTATTAGTGGGGTTTTTCTGCATACGCCATCCACTTGGCATTTCAATCTCAAATCCCGGTTTATCGAATGAAATTATATCGCTTAAATCAGGATCATTATCCACCGAGGAGTTAAGTTTTATGGAATCCAGCACTTTTTGAATAATTTCTGTCTGCCTTTCTTCATCGTCTAAATTTATACTGTAATTGATTCCGACAAAAGCGTAGCCATATGGAATGTAAATAGAATGCCTTTTGGATTTGTAATATGCATAAGTGATTTCAAAAGCTTTGTGTCCATTAAAATCAATTTCTTCTTTTTTGTAATCCGGATTATTTTCTTTGATATTTGAGAGTTCTTCATCCAATTTGTCTAAATACCCCTCATCAATTTTATATTGATAGAAATTTAAATAAATGCCCAAGCCTGCAGGGTCCGTCAATTTTTCTTCTTCCATATAAATACCATCATCTTCTATGCTCCAAAACCTCCAGTTTTCCGGAATCTCTACAGAAAGTTTAGGATAACCCGCATAAGTGTGTTTGTGATTCTCGTTCGCGTTTTTTAGACGAGCCAATTCCATTTCCAATCTGTCTTCAGCATCCGGATTTGAGATCGGAGTTTTGTTTATATTTTCTTTAATCCATGGTAAAGCTTCACGCAGATCCAAGAAGTATCCTACGTTTTCCGCATAAGACCTTATATAAGTCGGTATGCCTATATAATTACCACTTGCGTCTAAAACCGTTCCACCGCTACTTCCATGATCAAAATCCGTATCGGTTTTATAATATTTGAATTCGTTATATGTGTCGTATCCGCTGATCTGGCCTTTTGTAATAGTGATGGATTCACCGCCACTGCCCGGGTAGCCGATAACCTGTATATCATCTTCCTCTTTTGGGAAAGATGTCGTTCGATAATTCAGATATTTTAAACCTGGAACCGTATTTCCGAATACATCTTTTGAATTTAATTTTAAAATGGAAATGTCCAGATCTTTGCTGTGTGCCACCAATCTTGCTGTATATTCACAATCCGGCTCTTTTTCCACGTTAAATGTTATGCAAACCTCAAAAACATCGAGTGGTTTTTGTTCATTTTCATTAAAAATCACATGGTTGTTGCTGATCATGAGGCCATTTGAACTTATTAATGTTCCTGAACCACTGCCGAAAGCGAGAATTTGGCCAGTATAAAGCTTTTTGTAGCTTGTGATCTGGACTGTGGAATTGTTGTCCGATTCCGCTAGCGTAAGGGCGGGTATGAAAGTAAGTATTAATATTGTTGTAAGGAGGAGTTTTTTGAGCATGGATTGGTTTGTTAATTGGGTTAAATCTTATCAAAATAAGTAAAAAGATGATAGGCTGGTTGCCATAGTAGATTGATTTGACAAAACAAACATAAAAAGTATAATAAGTTTCTAATAATCATGCCAAAAAAACCCCGTCCAGAAAACATCGATGACCAAATTGAATATAATTCGAAAATCGGAACTGAAAATCGTAATTTTGATGTATATCTGAGAGAGGCTGGATCGATCAAACTTTTAACCCCGGATGAAGAAAAAGAACTTGCGAGGCAGATCGACGAAAATGACTCTCCTGAGAAGCAGAAATTTATCAAAGCAAATTTGCGTTTAGTTGTTTCGATTGCAAAAAAATATACCAATCGAGGTCTTTCTTTCCTTGATCTTATTCAGGAGGGAAATCTCGGGTTGATAAAAGCTGTTGAGAGATTCGATCCGGAGAGAGGGGTTAAATTTTCTTCTTATGCCACTTATTGGATCAGACAGCATATTTCTCGTGCAATTTATGCTCAGGCCAATACTATTCGTACTTCGCGTAATGTACTAAATCTAAACAATGAAATAGGGCGTGTAAGACGAAAATTTTGGAATGAATTAGAACGTGATCCGACCGTTGAGGAAATTGCTGAAGAAATGGGCATTACTTCTAAGCAGGTACAAAAGGTTTTAGTATCTTCGCAAAAGACAGTCTCTCTTGATGCTCCAGTCTCATCAGAAGGAAGTGGTAATTTAGCAGATTTTATTGAAGATGATAATGCTGTTTCTCTTGATGATTTTATTGATAGTGCAAGTTTTATCAAACTTATTCGCATTTTGTTTCTGTGTTTAACACCAAAGGAGGAGAAAGTCATTAAAATGAGATATGGCATAGGTTATAATCGTGAACATACACTTGAAGAAACCGGAGAGGTGTTTGAGTTACAACCTGATGGCATTAGGAAAATTGAGATAAAAGCAATTAGGAAGATGAAAAAGCGTATTATAGCGAAAAGAATTGAATGGGAACACTGAGTGGAAGATGATAGCCCTTGCTCCAAATCTACCTCTGATGTACTCTTAGTAAAGATTTAAGATTAGTGATTAGCGATTTAAGAATAGTGATTTTATTTTTGATTTCTAATTTAAAATCGTAAATTACTATTCGCTAATCTAGAATCGCTAATCAAATATATGGATTTCAAATTAGTATCAAAGTTCAAACCAACGGGTGATCAGCCGGAGGCTATCAAAAAACTGACACAAGGTGTTAAGGATG
>JAUXFE010000091.1 GCA_030620215.1 Candidatus Peregrinibacteria bacterium | reverse complement strand
GGTACTTTGGGTTTATAGCCTAGTAAAAAATTAAAAATCAAAAAACCGCATATCCCCGCTTAGTGGGAAGTGGTTTTTTGTAGATTCGCAGTAGATAATAAAGCACATAAATAAAAACTTCGAAGGCGAGAATCACTATTCTCGCGCGCGATTTATGAATCGCGCCTTCGAAGTTTTTAATGGTGGCCCGGGGCAGAATTGAACTACCGACGCAAAGATTTTCAGTCTTTCGCTCTACCACTGAGCTACCGGGCCACATAGTCAACGACGAAATTTTAAAGGAAATTTAACTGTCTCGCAAGGAATTTTACATCTTCTCCGGAACTTCAATACCGAGCAATCCCAACCCATCCTCCATTATGCGCACCGCACAAGCCGTAATCAGCAATCGGGACTTTTTAAGATCTTCATCATCCGCCTGAAGAATCGACATTGCATTGTAAAAACTATTAAAATTCTGAGCCAGATTATATAAATAATTAGCTATATGATTTGGCTTGAATTCTTCGGCTGCACGCCTGATAGCATCCGGGTACATCATAAAATCAATCACGAGATTTGTCTCAAGATTATCAACTAGCTTCAATTCAAGACCATCTACATCACCCATATTATAATCGGACTTTCGGATTACGGACTTCGCGCGGGTGGCTGTATACATCAGATAAGGCACACTATTACCCTCAAAAGTCAGCATTTTATCCCAATCAAATGTGATATTAGTTGTTCTGCTTTGGGAAAGGATATTATATTTAATGGCACCTATACCCATAATACGGCCAAGACCCTTTATTTCTGCTTCCGATAACTTCAGACCTTTTGATTTTGCAAGCTTGTAAGCCCTTTCTTCTGCCTCGCCCAAGACCTCTTCAAGCAAAATGATATTCCCTTTTCTTGTACTCATTTTTGTATCTTTAAACTGCATGCGCCCAAAAGATACATGCACATTTTTAGCGGTAGTAAGTTGTAATTTGGACTGCGCAAAGAATAACTGCTTAAAATAAAATTCCTGAGCAACATCCACCACATTCACCATTAAATCCGGATGCCATGTTTTATTCCAATGATTAATACGGGCAAGATCGCGAGTAGCATAAAGTGTAGCTTCATCTGATTTCCGGACCAATACCGGCACATCCTCTGGATCATCAGGCTTTATTATCCATGAACCGCCTTCTCCATCCACAATAATCCCCTCTTTGCGTCCCTTATCAAGAATTTCCTGCATTTTATTCTCATAAAAACTTTCGCCATTAATCACGTCAAATTCTATATTTAAGCGATCGTAAATAACTTGGAATTCCTCCATACTCTTTTGCACAATAAACCCCCATAATTCACGATTGTCTTTATCTCCTTCTTCCAGTTTTTTAAACTCCGCACGACCGAAATCATCTAATTCAGGATCTTTTTCTGCCTCATTGTGGAATTTTACATAGAGTTTTAAAAGCTCTGGAATTGGATTTTTTTCAATAACGGACATCGAACCCCATTTACGTATAGCGTATATCAATTTGCCGAACTGAGTGCCCCAATCTCCTAAATAATTATCATTTATGACTTTATAGCCCATTCGCTTACAGATCTTTTTAATAGAATCACCGATAACAGTGGAAAGCAGATGATGCACACCCATTGGTTTTGCGATATTGGGATGGGAAGTATCGATCACCATAGTCTTTTTAATCGGACCATTGAAAGAACCATATAAATAATCTCTTAAATCACCTGCTAAAGACTGACATTCTGTTGTATAAAATTTTTGTTCAACCCATAAGTTAATAAAACCTGGACCGGCTATTTCCACTTTCGTAAAAAGCAATTGATCAAGAGCTTTAAGAACCATCTCTGCGACTTCTCTTGGTTTTTTTCCTGTTCTGCCGGCAAGAAACATCGCGATATTTGTTGCAAAATGACCATGCTCCAGCATTCTTGTCTTTTCAACGTGAACATCTTCAGTGCTCAAATCAAAACCAGCCTTTTTTGCGGCCTTATATATTACTTCCTGAATGATTGATAGGTTCTTTTTAATCATAACGTAGTAACGATACCACACCTTTATCGATTTAAAAATATTGATTAACGATTAATTTTTCCCAATTGTCTGCCAATAGACTTAGTCAACTGGCAGTCAATTGGGAAAAGCTTGTTTCGTAATTCCATTCAATAATATATTTGATATTAATATACAATCTGATAGAATGGTATGTACTTATTAACTAACAAAAACAAAGTGGAAAGTAGCTTAGTACTCCTAATTATCCTTATAATTCTTTCTGGAGTCTTCTCAGGAGCAGAGATCGCATTAACATCACTATCGCCAGCCAAAGTCCGGACATTAAAAGACAGTAAGCGATTTGGGGCTAGAGCTGTTTTTAAGCTTAAGAAAAAACCTCAAAGCATACTGATAACAATACTTATCGGCAACAATCTGGTAAACATAATGGCAACTGTAATTGCAACCATTTGGGGTGTGAAAGTTTTTGGCAATAGTGCAGTTGGAATTGTAACCGGTTTACTTACTTTTATTATTCTGGTTTTTGGTGAAATAACTCCAAAAACACTCGCGCAAAAATATGCTGAAGGCTTTTCCAGAATATTTGCCTACCCGCTACTCGGCCTTCAATTCATCCTTTCGCCTATTGTGTGGCTGTTCAACAAATTCATATATGGCTTGATGAAAATTCTTAATGCTAAAAATCCGCTACGGACCATGAGTGAAGAGGAGCTTCTTGCAATGGTGGATATCGGAACAAAAGAAGGCGTTATTGAGGAACACGAACAGGAATTCATCGAAAATGTATTGGAATTCACAGATACATCTGTAGAGGAAGTCATGACAATAGAAAAAGATATAGAAGCAATGAATGCTTCAATGACAATACAGGAAGCTGCACATTTTTTCATTGATCATTCTCATTCACGCATGCCTGTATATAAAAACAATCTAAACAATATAATTGGAATAGTAACCGTGCACGATATATTAAGCATACTGCACAATAAACATCCTCAGGAAATCAAAACACTGAAAGATCTGCATTACAATAAAGTAATCGTAGTTCCGAAAACCAAATCAATAGATAAGCTATTCCGTGAATTTCAAAAACGCAGACAGCATTTAGCCATGGTTGTTGATGAACATGGTGAAATCGTCGGGCTCATTACACTTGAAGACATCTTAGAGGAAATTGTAGGCGATATAGCGGATGAACAGGATCGTGAGACTAATTCTGTCCGAAGCATCGGTAAAAACGAATGGGAAGTGGATGGAGATGCCACAATTGAAGAAATTAACGAAGCATTAAATATAGAACTCAAATACCCTGAACATAAAACTATAAGCTTACTTATTCTGGAAGAATTACATGGATTTCCAAGCGAAGGTGAAAGAATCACATACGGCAACTTAAACATTCAGGTTAAAGAAATGGGTAAAAGAAAGATTGAGAAAGTGGTAATTACTAAATTAAATGAGCAAAGTGAAGAAAAATAATTAAATTATAATGTAGCTTCTTAGGTTGTAGCTTCTTAGTTTCTTAGAATACCTAACAAGCTAATAAGCTAAAAAGCTAACAAGCTAATAAGCTATGGACGTACTAATCGAATTTGCCAAAGGAATAATATTGAATCACGGTTATAGTGGAATTTTTGTTCTAACAACCGCAGAGCAGTTTATTTTCCCTGTACCAGCCGACATATTCATTACAATGGGCACCACTCTCGGGCTTTCATTTACAAAAATATTATGGATAAT
>JAUXFE010000006.1 GCA_030620215.1 Candidatus Peregrinibacteria bacterium | reverse complement strand
CTTACTAAAATTAATTCATTCCCTTCTTTCCATAAAGCTGACATTTGCTTAACTAAATGCTCAAGAACTTTGTGATCCAGCTTTTTGGATTTGCTCACCAAAACACCAGTGCCTACTTTTATTACGATACGTTTATTTGATTTTTGCATAACCTTAATTAGGTTGTAGCTTTTTAGCTTCTTAGGTTCTTAGGTCTATTATATTACCTAAAAAGCTAAAAACCTAAAAAGCTAAGAAGCTAGGAATAAAATTTCTTTATTTCATCAGCTAAAACCCCAAAACCAACTCCTTTTGATTCGGCATTTGTTCTTTCTTTCCATTCAACGCTGTTCTTTTCAAGAGTTCGATTGGATATTATAAGGCGGAGAGGAATGCCGATCAGGTCTGCATCGTTAAGCTTTTCGCCAGCCCTTTCGTCACGATCATCATAAAGCACGGAAATACCTGCTTCTTTGAGATTTTCATAGATTTCGTCAGCTTTTTTAATTACAGCTTCATCTTTACCAAGGCTGGTTAAATGTACTTCGTATGGAGTTATATCCTTTGGCCAGATTATTCCGTTTTCATCGTTATGAACTTCAACGATCGTCCCCATAGTGCGACCGATACCTATACCATAACAACCCATGTAGTATGGCTTTCCTTTGCCATCTTTATCGGTAAATGCTGCACCTGACATTTTAGAAGAATAATGGGTGCCCAGCTGGAATATATTACCCACTTCTATTCCCCGGCCTTCGATTAATTTCTTGTTATTTTCGGTTTTACACTCAGTTGGCGGTACAGCGATATCTGTAATAATATCCACTTTAAAATCACGCCCGTAATTAACGTTCAATGTATCTTTTTCAAGCTCATCAGCACCTGTGTAGAAATTATTAACAGTATCTAAAGATATATCACCGACTTTGCGGATTTTAACCTTTAAAGGTGAAACAAAACCAACAACACTGCCGAGTTCTTTGATCTCATCTTCGGTTGCGGAACGTAGATCATCACATTTTAGAGCATTTTTGAGCTTTATCTCGCTGATATCCAAATCACCGCGGATGACTGCCAATATTTTTTCATCTTCATTCGTTACATAAACAACGCTTTTTATCTGCCTCCATGCAGGCTGATCGTATAATTTGACACCATCCGCTATTGTCGGACCGCGGAGAGCATCTTTAACTTCCATCGGTAAAAGCTTTTCCCTCCTATTCATTTCTTCCCTCTTAAACTTTGCAACTTCTTCATGAGCAGCATAAGAGCGATCTTCTGTTATTAAATATCGGCTTTCTCCAATAGAAGATTCCACCACAAATTCGTGACAGTATTCCCCGCCGATATAGCCGTTATCGGATTCGATTGCCACCGTATCAAGACCAACCCGATTAAAGATAGTTGAATATGTATTCCACATTGTCTGATATTCCTTAGCGAAATCTTCTGCTGTCGTATGAAAAGAATAGGCGTCTTTCATCAGGAATTCACGGACTCTAAGAAGACCTCCTCTGGCCCTAAGCTCATCACGGAATTTTTGGGAGAACTGGTAGATATTAAAAGGCAGATCTTTGTAACTGATGTTGAATTTTCGAATTAAATCGACCATCATTTCTTCCGCAGTTCCTCCAAGTGCGAATTTTGCTCCACGCTGATCTTCAATTGTCATCAATTCAAAGCCGACAGAGCTTGCCCGGTTGGTTTCCTCCCATAATTCAAGAGGATGAAGAACCGGAGTAATCATTTTCTGGGCACCTGTTTTATCCATTTCTTCTTCCACTATTTTTACAATTTTATCGCGAACACGTATGCCAAGCGGTAAAAAATAATAACGGCCGGCAACAGATTCACGAATAAAGCCAGCCTGATAGAGCAATTTGTGACTGACTAATTTAATTTCATTTGAAACTTCTTTAACTGTTTTTCCGACGAGTTTTGAATACCTCATAATTAATTATGAATTAAAAATTATGAATTATGAATTGCTAATTATTTCTTGCCTATTATAAAGTATTAATTCGTAATTGAAAATTCGTAATTTTTAATTATTTAAAGTTGCCGTAAAGGAGTAGATTTGGTAAAATTAAGAAAAATTAAAATAAAAATATGTCAAAAGTTTCAAAAACATCATTTAAGAAATGGATTTCGTATTTATTGGCGAGTCTGTTTTTGATGATTTTTATTAATATTCCATCTTCTTTCGCGCAGGATTTTAAGCCTCCGTCGCTTCTACCCGGAGATGAAGATGTTATTGAGGGATATGGTGGCCAATGTGTGGGTCTTGCGCAAGCCATTAGAACAGGTGATATCAGTCTTAGGCAATTACCTTGTTTTGTTGCTTATTTTGCACAAGTTTTGATCGGGTTAGCCGGCACCCTAGCGGTTATTTTTGTAATGATAGGCGGTTATCGCTATGTAATCGGCAACCCTGAAGAGAAGGAAAAAGCAAAGAAGACCATTACGTATGCTTTAATCGGTCTGGCTGTTACTTTAATGTCATGGATTCTTGTGGATATTGTTCTTCAATTTGCTACGGAATAATTTCGTGCTTCACTGTGGCTCGTGCTCGATTACTCGCTCCTGTGGCTCGTGCTCGATTACTCGCTGTTGCTATATTGTATTGTTATCAGCAATAAACCTGCCACAATAAAATAGAACCACAGCGAAGCACGAGCCACAGCGTTGGCACGAGCCACAGTGAAGCTCGAAATAAATTACAATTTAATAAACAAAAATTATGGCATTACTAAACAAATCAACAAAATCATTTCTTAAAAGATCTCAGGAGAAGATCACACAGCTTAAAGAGAGGCTTGAGCGCTTAAAACAGCAAGAAGTAAAGCTGGAAAAAGAAGAAAAAGAAATTGCGAAACAAATAAAAAAACCTGAGCACGAGGTAAAAGTCGTGCTTTCTGTGGATTCTGTTGTTAAGGCGACTATTGCGATTCTGCTTGTCTTTGCCTTAGTTTATATACTTGGAATGATAAAGAGCATTATTATTATATTTTTGGTCGCTCTTTTCTTGTCCGCTGCTTTCAATCCAGCTATTGATAGGCTTGAAAAACACCACATTCCCAGGCCACTTGGCATTATAATAATGTATATTCTTGTAATAGGTGTCTTTGTGCTTATAATCACATCTCTTGTACCGATTATAGCCGAACAAATCAGCTCTCTTGCGATTTCCGTTCGTGAGATGATTCTAAATATTGTGAGCAATAAGGATCCTGATTCATGGTTTATTTCAAAAATTCAGCCTTTTGCCAATCAGATTTGGGAAAGTGTGGATCAGGCACAGGTAATGAGCAGTTTAACCAATACCCTAAAAGATCTCGCATCCAAACTTACGGATGTTGCAGGTAACGCGATAGGTGCTATTTTTGCGATATTTAACGGTTTATTTAATATGCTGCTCGTGCTTATTATCACATTCTTTATGGTCGTAAGCTCAAGACACACAAGCAATTTTTTCCACTCTTTGTTCCCGCATAAATATTCCGCTTATATTTCTGTAAAAACCAAGCAAGTCAGTGTACGTATCGGTGAATGGATTCGCGGTCAAATGCTGCTTGCTATTGTTATGGGTGTGCTTAGCTTTATTGTATTTAAAATTATCGGTGTTAATTACGCTTTAACACTTGGAATGGTTTCTGCCTTGGCTGAGTTTGTTCCTTATCTTGGACCGCTTATAACTTTTACATCAGCAGCCTTAATCACCCTAAATCAGGACCCTGTGCTTTTACTCTGGCTTATACCGGCTTATATGATCCTCCAATTTTTAGAAGGTAATATTTTAGTCCCATTGATCGTCGGCAGATCGGTTGGTCTTAATCCTATTGTCGTGCTATTTGCATTGCTTTCCGGTGCCACTATCGGCTTTAACATTAGCGGAAGTATAGGGCTCGGACTTGTTGGAATGATTATTGCGGTACCGGTTGCGAATATCGTTTCGATGTTTGTTGAGGAATATACGGAGAAAAACAAATAATAATTCCAATGACCAATGACGCAATGACCAATGACCAATTTATTTGGTATACTTTGTTAGCCTTATAATTTAATTGATCATGTCGCTTTTAGTTAACGAAATATTCTATAGTATTCAAGGGGAAGGGCCGAATATTGGTAAGCCAGCGGTTTTTTTGAGATTGGGTGGGTGTAATTTACGATGCAAATGGTGCGATTCCAAATATACATGGAATGACCAAACCCCAATGACCAATGACCGAATACTTCAAAAGATTAAATCCTATCCATGTAAGCATCTGGTCATTACCGGTGGTGAGCCGTTGTTACAGCAAGACGGACTGGTAGAACTTTTGAAAAAATTAAAGGGTTACTTTATAGAAATTGAGACGAATGGGAGTATTCCCCTTAAAATAGGACAGTATGTTGAACACATTAATTGTTCACCAAAGCTTAAAAATAGTAAAAATGCTCCTTATCCGCTTAGAATTAAACCAAAAAACAGAAAAGTAATCTACAAGTTTGTGGCTCAGAATAAGGCAGATATAAAGGAAATTAGACAATATATTGTAGACAATAATATTCCTGGACACAAAGTCTACCTGATGCCGGAGGGCGTGAACAAAAAAATTGTTCAAGAAAGGTCAAAATGGATAATTGAGATATGTAAAAAAGAAGGTTATAATTTCAGTCTGCGAATGCAAATTCTTTTTGATATTCAATAATCAAATCATAACTTGTTCTTTTTGGCTGATTTACTTATAATAAGCCACTATTTTATATATTTATGACTGACCAAAATCACAAATTAGATAATCCAAATAATTTTGATGGCATTACAATTGATGTAAATCCCCCTATTGAATCAACTGATAACAAGCCCTGTGATCCCCCATCAACTACTAAAGAGTCGATAGATGAAAGGGTTGGTACTACAGCAGAAGAAATGAGGGATAATTTAAATTATTACGTAATTCGCCGAATATATTCAGATATTTATGAGAAACACAAATATAAACATGATCATGAGCTACAAGTCCCACCAATTTCCGAAGATGGCTTTATATTGTTTGAAAAAGATCAGTGTAAAGTTGTTTTTCGATATTTAACAGGAATACTTTCTATAGAAGACAGTCACATTTGTCTGAATAAAGCTGAGTCGGCTCTCGGTCATATTATTCGTGGTGAGGTCGAAATTAAAGAAAGAATCAAGGAGAAGGTTTTTACTATTCTTATGGGAGATATTGACTTGAGCTCTTTAGAGCCTGACCCTCTTACAATTAAAACCCATCCTGTTTCTTTGGATTCTACTATTCGTGAATCGAAAGCTAAACCAAGCGATAATGAAAAAACTATTGCAGATAAGATTGTTTTTAATATCAGATCTCTTATATCACTTGGAGTAAATAGTGTTAGTCCAGTGGATGAAAGTAGAGTTGATAGTACATATAAAAACTCAGTTGTAATTGATGCATGTATCGATCTGTCGAAAGATGAAGAGTTTATAAAGCGGGTTATGGATGCAGTAATCAGTAAGCTTAGATAAATAAAAAACGAGTTGTCTGGCAAATTTATTATTTGTAACTTGTAATTTTTGGCTTTATAGCTTAAATTACCTATACAAATGATAATTAAAAAAGAAAACGCAGTAGTTCTCCACTCTGGCGGACAGGATTCAACCACATGTTTAGTGTGGGCGCTTAAGAAGTTTTCCTCCAAAGGCGGATCCGCCACTGGCGGAAAAAAAGTGTATGTTATCAGCTTTGACTACGGACAAAGGCACAAAACGGAGTTAAAATCTGCCAGATCAATTGCAAAACGGCTTAAAGTCCCCTTTCAGGTAATCAAACTACCGATTATCAAAGAACTGACGAATAATGCGCTAACAAACTCAAAACTCAAAGTGCATGGTAAGAAAAACGGTCTGCCGTCTACATTCGTAGACGGTCGTAATCATATGTTTTTATCAGTAGCGGCTATTTATGCTAAACAAAAAGGAATTCCAAATTTAGTTACCGGTGTTTGCCAGACGGATTATAGTGGTTATCCGGATTGCAGAGAAGATTTTATAAAATCGCTCGAAAAGACGTTGAAATTGGCTATGAAATTTCCATTTAAAATCCATACGCCACTTATGAAACTGACGAAAGCGGAGAGTGTTAAGTTAATGCAAAAACTTGGAGGACTGGAGCTTTTAAAGTACACTCATACCTGTTATGAAGGCAGTAGACCTGCGTGTGGACGGTGTCCGGCGTGTAAGTTGAGACTCAAGGGGTTTATGGAGGCTGGGATTGAAGATCCGATATCCTATAAATGACCAATGACGCAATGACCAATGACCAATTATACAAGGAGGGTAAGGATTATACTCAAAAAGACTTAAATAAGATTAGGTCTGGTATTAAGAAACTTGCTCCGCTTGAGACTTTTAAATTTAAAAAACTGACCACTGGCGACCAGTGGGTACATATTTCAACGCCTGAATTTACCGCTATCTGTCCGTTTTCGGATTTTCCGGACTTTGGAACGGTGGACATCAGTTATGTACCGGACAAAGTCTGCTTGGAGTTAAAATCTTTCAAATTATATATAAACGCATTTCGGGATATAAAGATATTCCACGAAACAGTGACGGAAATTGTGTTTGCGGACTTTTTGGATGCTATAAAACCTAAAAAAGCCCACATCGTAGTTGATATGAACGTGCGCGGGAATGTTAAAACGGTTTGTGAGAAAAAGTTTAAGTGCTAATCTTCGATAAATAATCTAACAACCTATTGATATATTATGTTTTTTCTGGTATATTGCTAACCTTGCATTAACAATAACAAATGACTATAGGAAATAGGATTTTAAACCAGGTTGATCCGGAACGACAAATGGAAACTGTAATAGGTTATATTAAAGGAGATAATACTCAGGAAAGCGTTGTTCAAAAAGCAAGATTCGCGATTAATAAAGCAAGAAATTCTACACAGGATGATAATATAAATATCATTCGTACATATACAATGGATGAACTTAGCGAGATGGAGTCCATATTGGATAGAATGGAGATACTTGTAATTAGAAAACGTGCAGGTGAAATTATTAGTCCTGAAGAAATCGATCGTGTCAGTATTAGAAATAAAAAATCTTCTAAGCCTCCTGTACCGCCTATACCAAGCAAAGTCGAGGTGGCTGAGACAAAACCTAGCGAAGCATTCGGCACAGAAGAAGAATCTACTATTGAAACCACTAAGGCTGATAAAATCATTACAGAAATAGAGCGTGAAATTGATATTGCAAAAATATTACTTTCTTCTGATCCCAAATTAATAATGGATAGAATAAAAGGAGCCAAAGAGCATCTCGAAAAAGCCGTAAGATTGATCGACCATGCTGAATCGGATGAAATAGATGTTGAGGAACAGAAAAAGAAGCTTTCTGATTTTACTCAGAAGCATTCAAAAATTCTGTGATCTATTTAAATAATTCCAATAACTCCCCTGCCGCCTTTTTCCAGCTGAATTTTTTGGCTTGTTCAAAGCCTTTCTCTATTAATTCTTTGCGGACTATTTCATCCCGGTAAATCCTATCCATTGCACGTTTTATTTCATCGGGTTCATTTGGATTAACAAGAACTGCCGCATCACCTGCTGCCTCCGGCATGGCTGTTGCGTCGGATGTTATTACAGGTGTACCGCATTGCATCGCTTCGAGTATAGGTAGGCCGAAACCTTCATAAAGTGATGGATAAAGGAATGCAAGTGAGTGCTGATATAAAAGAGATTTATCTTCTTCATCTATAAATCCAGGCATGTGGATTAACGGGTGTTTTTTTAGATGCAGATCTGAAAAAATATTAGGATATCTTTTGCCGGCTATAACTAATCCGATGTCGGACTTATTCCCATACTGCCAATCGGTATAAGCGCGGATTATTCCTAAAATGTTTTTTCTTGGCTCAATTGTTGATAAACATAAAAAGTATTGATCCGGCAGACTGTATTTTCGCTTGATGACCTCAAAACTTTTTGGGAAGTGAATTGGCTGTAAATATTCTGCAGCAGCTTCTTGTATTACGGTGATTTTTCTGGCATCGATGTTATATGTATCTACCAACTGACCTTTTGTAAATTCGCTTACAGCAATTATATGATCCGCCTCTTTAGCCTCTTTTTTAGGGCGGAGGATCTTATGCCAAAGACGGGTTTTGAGATTAAAAGAGTATTTAAAATCTTCAAAAGAAAGGTCGTGGAATGTAACTATTTTTTTGCATTTCTTTGATACCGGAGTGGGGCGGGGATCCGGAGTCCAGAGTACATCAATCCCCTCGCCTATCAACTTATCAATTTTAGGCCAACGAAACAGACTGAGTGATAGATTTAAGATTTTATTGGGAATCTTCGTCCGTTTTAACTTAACATTTGAATAATCTGTTGGAAAATGGCTTACATCCACTTTTTTAAATGCGTTGTACCAGAGAATATATTCATTTTTTTGGTCCAATTCAAAAAGACTCTTAAGCATATTTTCTATATACACTTCTACTCCGCTGATTTTACCGGACATCAATGGCCGGAGATCAATAGCAATTCTCATATCTTGATTTTATCAAAAATTAGTCCGTTAATCTAATTGATCAAGTATTGTCGTGAAATCTATTTTTTCCAGTTCCTTTTTTAGCTCTTTATTACTATCTTCATCTGAGGCTTCGAATAATCCTTCTATGAACTTAATTACATTCTGAATTTTCTCAACTAATTCAGTTCCGTAAATCTTTTTATAGCTTTCTATTTCTACATCAGGAAAAACTTCGCGTTCATCTGCAATATCTTTTATATGACTCATTCTTTCGTGCATATCTTCCCAATCTGTAGATTCTTTTACCGACACATCTCTTATAACTAATTCCAGCTCTTTCTGGACTTGAAAAATTTTGGATATAATAAATGCCTTTATTGCCTCATTGCGAGCTTTTTCAATATCACGTTCGTAAACACCTTCTTCTATTAATTTCTTTTTCTTGTCCAATTTAGATGCGTATAGATTGAATGGTCTGACATTGAGATTTTCTAAATCCGGTAAATCATCCAATGGTTTTAAAATTACATTCGTGGTGTATTTTCTTTGTTCTCCAATTCGCTCATCTGGAATATCTTTAAAAACAACACTGGCTTGAGCCATTACAAGTTTTTCACAAACCTCATTGAAACCTGTAAAATAAAGGTCTAAATCTACTTCGTTGGCAGATATTTGTCTGGATAAGTATGTGGAATCTTCAAGTAAATGCTTTCTTTTATCTATAACTTGCGGATATCTTTTCTTCAGATTATCTATAACTCCAAGTAACTGAGCACAAACTGCGCCCGGATTATCCCTTCCAAGACTGTCTTTTAAATCGGATATTGATCTTAGTACTTTGGCAGCACTTCTTCCGCGAAAACTTGTAACTTTTGCAAGGTTGTTAAGTGCTGTTGTTAAATTTTGTCGTGCCTTTTCTTTTTCTTCTTCCTTTTTTGGATCATCTGCTCCTATATCTAAAAGATCTTTGTGAGTTTGCTGTACAGACGTTCCAATATCAAGAATTCTTGTGCCTTTATCATCAAGATTGTTAGCTGTATGTTCGGTTGAACGACGGACACTGTAGATATCCTGAAAAGTGCTTGTTCTTTTGTAATCTTCATCTTCCGGAAGTGTGCCGGTGTATTGAACGCGAATTATTTTGCCATCGTGTACAGGGTCGTAACCTTCCACAACATATAAACGATAATTTTGCTGAAGTCTGCCTCGCTTTGCTTCAGACATCGGCTGAAGATGTTCAAAAAATTCCGCAACTTTAGGGATAGCCTCGGTTTTAATCTCCATTTTCTGGAGAGGGGTTAAATCACCTGATAAATCTGCCAATCCAAACTCTTCTAAAAACTTATCGGTAAAACGGCTTGGGTCTGTTACGCAGTGTTTTAGCGGGACTTTATCTTCATGTCCGTTCCAATATTTACCTTCTCTGGCAGGTCTTATTCTATAGCTATGATGTGATGTATAAAGATCCTGATATGTTTTAAATCTGGAATTACGCTGTTTCCAATATCTTTTACCCGCGAAAAAGAAGTGATCTCTTAAATCAGGATTATCCAGCTGTTCCTGAAAAGGATCAAAAGTAATTATTCTTTTTATATCAATACGTAATTGTTCCTGTAATTCAGCCAAATCATCCAACTTTTCCTCTAAATCTTCGATTTCATATTCTTTCTTCTGTTTATTACTAAGTGTTAATTCTAATTTTCTCTTTTTATCAATAGCGTGAGCTAACAAAGGATTTTCTACTTTTAATTTCTTATATTCTTCGTAGTACTTTTGCTTATTGATAATCGTTTGCTCGTGTTTATCTAAAATATCCAAGGCTTTTTCGAGTCTTGCACGTACGTTTACAATCTGAATATCCAAATTATGCAGTCTTGTCTGAGTTTGTTCGTTTACATCTTTTGACGCCTTGTATTCGGGTTTTTTGCCTTTCCCCATAAAAAAGAGGGCTTAATTTACAAAAGGTTTATATTTATAACAAAAAAATTGACGTTTGTCAATTAAAGATAACGGTTTGCAGTGTAAAATTCAACCTCCTTTCCAACTCCGCCCCTTCGTTTGAAGAGGCGGAATCGGATGGAACAAACTAAGCAGCCTTTTGTGGACGCAACGACCTTTCGTAACTGCGCACCTGTTTTTTCACCATCGAAATCTGATTTCTTGCCCAAAGCCGTACCACCGGCAAGCGGATTAAATGACGGATCTTGTCCTGAACCTCAGGCGGTAGCCTGTCAGTGATAATCTTCTGGATCTCCTTCTTTCTCAGGGCAAGATACCATATTGCTTTAAAAATATTAATCCTCAGACTGTGGTACCTGATAAGCAGCCAGATTATATAAGGCAGACTGAGAAGTACCAGCCACGCAGTCCATGCTCTGCTATAGAACTTGGACGATGCCCACATAGCTCCAACCTGAAGACTGTGGGAGCTCATTTGCTTGGGGGCGATAACAGCGAAGTTGCCATTGTATAGGCTCCAGTTTCTACTAATTATTCTCCCCTCGCCTTCTAAACGGTGACAAAGTGAAGTTCCCGGCAGAGGCATGAGGTCTAAAAATTGAACCGTGTGCACCCTTATCTTGCGGGCGAACTTAACAATTCTCTTAAAAACTCGTTCATCATCGGTATCTCCACCAATAGCGAACATGCCGTGAGTGTGGAATCTTCGTTTAGCAAGAGCTTTCACACCTGCTTCGATCTGTTTCACGCTCAGGTGTTTGTTGTAGATATCCAGAGTCTCCTGATTGGATGATTCCAGACCAAGGTAGACCATCCGAATGCCGGCTTCGTACATCAGAGAGAGTAGTTCATCGTTGATCTCCAGCTTTTTATTACAAATCGCGTCGATGCGCATCTGCAGACCGCCCTCGATGACCAATTTTCGCTCGATTATTCCAATTAGCAGTTCCTTCGCCTGCTTTCTGTTGGCAAAGAAGTTGTCCGAACATAAGAAAATCGCAACACCGGGACCGTAGATCTTAATCAGCTGATCCAGTTCTTCCAGAACTGATTCTACTGGCCTGTACTTGATCTTTCTGCCGCACATCTGTATGACAGAGCAGAACTCACAGTTATCCGGGCAACCCCATTGGGTTAAAACCGGAATTGATGTCAGCTTTCCATACCCGCGAATCAACGTGATGTCCGGTATTGGAAGCTTTTCAAAATCTTCCTGAGTGCAAAACGGACGATCCGGGTTGTGGATATGTTTGCCGTCTGCATCCTTCCATGAAAGACCTAGAATGTGATTGAAATCTGTAGTTCCTTTCTCAAGAGCTTTTACAAGCTCTGGCAGTGTCTGATGTCCTTCTTTTCTTACGACAAAGTCAGCTCCGTTAGAGAGCGCTTCATCAGGGAGAAAGCTGACATGGGAACCTCCCATTATCACTTTTCTTCCGAGCTTCTTACACCTCTTTGCAAGTTCGTATGCTTCCATGGCACTGAGTGACATGCAGGTTATACCAACCAGATCTGATTTGCCGAGGTAATCCCAGTCGTACTCTGCAAGTTGAGGTGCAAAGCATTCAACGTGATGTCCTATATCGACTAGTATCTTGCCGAGTAGCGTAATGGCTACCGACGGTTGGTTTGTGTAATCAAATACACTTTTTCTTGAGGATCTTGCCTCCAGAATTGCTACTTTCATTATTGCCTCCCCTCAGGTTTCCCTGCTTTGTTGGTTGTTGATTGAAATTTTTTATAAGGAAAAGTAGAAAACATCCATCCGTCTTCGCCAAGGCTTCGAAGGATAGATACTCTCTGCTTTTCCTTAAATACTGCAAACCGTTAAAGATCATCCGATTAACGCTCAAATGAGATCAATCGGAAACGGCTACATTATAGGACAAGTTTCAATATAGTAAATAGATAGTGGATTATTGAAAAAAAGTGCTATATAATCTCTTTGCTTGCCCTTGTAGCTTAATGGATAAAGCACCGGTCTTCGGAACCGGCAATGGGGGTTCGATTCCCTCCAGGGGCACCATTACATCCATAAATTTTCTGGATTATTACGGTCTAATTCCCATTTTTCCGGATTGTCGTATATGTATTTGCGGATTCTGTTTAACGATTTTTCGTTTCGGATGATATGGTCGTAGAATAGGGGTTGCCAGGTGAAATTTTGGTTAGTTTTATGTATTTCGAATGATACACGTCCTTTGAACCATTGCATCACCCGTGCCAATGATTCCTGTTTCATGGGATTATTGTCGGTTGTAAAACCATTTTCCCAATTCGTAGAGACAGCATTAATGCTGTCTCTACGATGGTTGGAT
>JAUXFE010000036.1 GCA_030620215.1 Candidatus Peregrinibacteria bacterium | reverse complement strand
GTGACTAAGGTTCTGGAGTTCGGAGCAATTGTTGAATTTATGCCTGGTAAAGAAGGTATGGTTCATGTTTCTGAGATATCCGATGAATTTGTTAAAGACGTGAACACACTTGTTAAAGAAGGTCAGATAGTTAACGTTAAATTACTGGAAATCGATGAAAGACAAGGAAGGTTTAAATTGACTATGAAAGGGATTACTCAGCCGAAACAGGACTAAATGACGAAATAACAAAAAACCCGTCCCGCTAAGCGGGAGGGTTTTTAAGTATATAAATGGGAATCAGAAATCTCAAATCACAAATTAAATACCTTTCCGAACAAAACTCGTAATCACATTTCCCTCAAGATATTCCTCAATAGTTTTCTCCTGATCTTTTACGAATGACTGCTTGATAAGAGCGGATTCTGCGCGGAATTTCTTTTCTTTACCCTCCATTATCCTACCCATGATCTCTTCCGGTTTGCCTTCTTCTTTAAGCTGTTCTGTCCATATTTCACGCTCTCTGATAACAACGTCTTCCGGCATGTCTTCCGGATTAATAACAACTGGATTCATAGCTGTAATATGCATAGCGATATCACGTGCTTTTTCCGCGTCAGCTGACTCCAGATTTATAATTGTACCGACCTTGCCGTTGGTATGAACGTATTCGGCAAGACCCTCCCCTTCTATTAAATCGATTTCAATAGACATGTTCTCACCCAATTTTGTGAAAAGTTCTTTTATAGCAGTGTCAGCTTCAGCTTTAGCTGGATCTATTCCATCGGACAGAGATTTATCTGCGGCATTATTTGCAATAGCTTGAAATTCTTCGTTTTTAGATACGAAATCTGTCTCACAGTATTGGCTGACTATAACCGCTTTATTGCCATCGATTTTTGTAACAATTAAACCTTCTTTGGTTTCACGTCCCGCTTTTGTAGCGGCTTTTGCTTCACCTTTTTTACGAAGAATATCGATAGCTTTTTCCTCATCGCCATTTGTTTCTTCCAAGGCTTTTTTGCAAGCCATCATTGATACTCCTGTTCGCGCTCTTAGGGCGCTGACTTGGGACGCACTTATACTCATGATTTTTTTTATTATTAAATTATAAATTTATAAAAACCGAAGAACCTATGAACCGAAGAACTAATTGACGTTCTTTGGTTCTTTGGTTTTTAAGTTCAATTGTCAGATTTTACTTCGCCTGGTTTTAAGTCAACTTCTTCAGCCTCTTCTTCTTTGGTTTTCAGGCTTAACTGATCTTCAAGCTGACAAGCTTTGTTATAAATCCATGGTGTTCTCTTCCATTTTCCGGAAAGTGCTTCAAAACCCATGTAAACAAAGACTACAAACTGCAAAATCAAAGCTATATCCATTAAAAGATCAATAACCAGCAGTAGTTTTGCAAAAAAGAAGATCAATGCGATAAGCATGCCCTGTTTCCCGTGAAAACGGCAGAATTTACTGTCTTTCTTTAGGTAAAACGGAATAATTGCAAAGAATCCAACATAACTAAGCGCCGCAATCGTGCGCTCATGAAGTGAGGTCATTTCCTGATTTTCCTCTTCGACGGGCTTTTCATCCTTTTTTGGTTCGTCACCCTCTGGAGACGCCCCGCTAAGCGGGGTCTCTACGGGCTCCTCACTTGGTGTTGTAGTTTCTTCTTCCATAATTTTTTAGGTTATAGATTGTATTTTTAGGTTGTAGGTTGTTACGGTCATATAATCGATCTAAGAACCTAACAAGCTAAAAAGCTAATAAGCTAGCTTTTACTTTTCTTGGAAGACACAGCCTCTTTTACTAGGTTTAAAACATAATGTAAAGATTTAATCGCATCGTCGTTTGCCGGGATTATATAATCCACCATATCCGGATCACCATTGCTATCCACAATACCTACAACTGGAATTTTTAAACGCCGTGCCTCTTTTACCGCAATGTGATCTCTGCAAATATCAGCTACAAAGACAACATCCGGCTTGCCTGACATATTTTCCACACCGGTAAGAGCTAAAGAAAGACTTTGGATCTTCTTTCTTAATTTCATTTGTTCTTTTTTGGTGTATTTAGAAAGTTCACCTTTACTATCCTTATCTTTTAAATCTTTAAAATAATCAATTCTCTTTTTAATAGTTTTAAAGTTTGTAAGCAGACCGGGAATCCATTTATCCGTTACAATTGGCATTCCTGTTGCATCTTTTATCTCTTGTAAAAGTTTACGACATTGCTGTTTGGTGCCTACAAAGAGGATCTCTTTGTTTTTATGAACGCTGTCTGCCAAAAAATCTAATGCCTTAAGCAAACCTTGAGCGGTTTTCTGGAGATCAAAAATATGAATCCCATAACGACTACCATATAGATAAGGTTTCATCTTGGGATTCCACTTGTGTGTTGGATGACCGAAATGCACTGCGCTTTTAGCCATCTCTTTTAAAGAAATGTCTGACATAATCCTTGGGGTTAGCGCCTTAGTCCGTCATCTTCATACTTAGACCTCATTTTCTCGAGGCAGGATGCATGAATCAGAAATAAGACTTATATTAAATTAAGCTTTGATATTTTAGCGGTGTTTTATGATTAGCGCAAGTATTTATTTCTGATTTCGGATTTCAGATTTCTGAATCCCATTCTGAATTCTAGAATCTAGATTTTTACATTGAATCAGAAATCAGAATTCACAAATCAGAAATATTATTTTCTCCACTTCCAAAAGTACTTTGAGGCTGAAGATATATGGGTATAGATATTTTTGTTTAAAAGCACGCGCCATGATTTGCCTTCGCTGAGCCTTTTGTGATTATGGATAGCCTTTGCTTCGGGGAAATATACAACCTTTAATCCCCTCTCCCATACCCTTCGGCATAAATCTGTATCTTCTAAAAATAAAAAGTATCTTTCATCAAAATATTCGACCATCCTAAAGACCCATCTGGGCACAAGTAATGCTGCACCTACAAGCCAATCGACCTCCTGAATTTTGTGCGGATTAACATCATGCATCAGATAATCGGTCATCCTCTTTTTAAAAAGCGGGAATTTGTGCAGATTAGTGCGCTTAACGATCAAATCGCAAAACTTTGGAAACTTGCGATAAGAATCCTGAATAGTTCCATCGGGATAAATAAGCTGTGGACCGACAATGCCTACATCCGGATAGTTTTTAATATAGGTAAGCATTTTTTCTATCTCAGAATACTTTATCTCTACATCCGGGTTAAGAATAAGCACATAATCCCCTTTTGCCTGTTTTATGCCAATATTATTACCCGCTCCGTATCCTAGATTCCTTTTATTTGCGATTACACGGATCTCAGGGAAAGCGTTGTGCAGAAATTCCGCACTATCATCACCTGAATCGTTATCTATAATAATAATTTCGAAATCTCCCTCTTTACCAGATTTTCGAAGAATATTAACGCAATGCGCTGTTAGTTCTTTTGACTTATAATTTAATATTACAATCGATAATTCCATATTTTCTTGTTGGGGATCTGATGGGTGATCTTATTGGGGATCTGATGGGTGATCTTATTGGGGATCTGATGGGTGATCTTATTGGTGCAGTAATACAACAATTAGATCTCCGCCCTAAGGGCAGACCACCAATTAGATCAACTATTAGTTTTTAATCCATTTAGCTATTTCACTTCCATCCACTTTTTTTGGCGCTTCTTTGATCTCACCCTTTATATGATGCCAGATATTGAAGAACTGGAAGTTTGTGGATAAGGCGTATGCTCCTTTAAGGAATTCGTAAAATCTGGTTTTGAGTATAACAGATTTTGGGAGTTCATTACTAAGGTTTTTCTTAAGCATAATGCGATGATGAACAAAGCTCATTCCTCGTATATTTCGGCTGACATTACCTTTGCCATGGGTTCTGTCGTGATATGCAACCGCTTTGCTGTTAACAAAAGCTTTATAGCCCAGCCATTGCATTCTATACATTAAATCCACATCCTCTTTATACATAAACATTCTTTCATCAAAGCCATTAAGCTCTTTCATAACATCCGGGCGGATTAGAAATGCGGCACCTGATACACCGAAAACTTCTCTTATGCCATCATATTGCCCACTATCCACTTCACCTGCGCCTATATCAATTACTTTGTGGTTGGAGTGCAATTCCAGACCTGCCGTATCAATTTGATCGGTTTTGTCGTTTTTGGCAAAATCCCATCTCTTTATCTTGCCGGAAACAACACCCGCTTTCGGATGACTTTTTAATGTATTCACAAGTTCAGCTATAAAATCAGTCTCCAGAACAATGTCCACATTCAGGCATAAATAAAGGTCGTGCGGACAGCCGTTGAATATTTTATTATGCCCTTTACCAAAACCCAGATTTTCTTCACTCTCTATCAGCTTTATCTGAGGAAATTCTTTTTTGATTATTTCGTCTACAGTATCGGGTGAGTTATTGTTTAGGACGATCACTTCGATATTCGGATATGTCTGATTGAGTACACTCTTTAAACAAGCGCGAATGTATTTGTCGCTTTTATAAGCTAAAATCCCTATAACAACCTTAGGCATTTCGTTCATTATTTCTTAATTCTTTCTAATGTAGCTTTTTTGGTTTTATTAATTGTAATATTTAGTTTTGATTCGTGGATCTTTATACCTAATTTATGCTCTCTGGCAATAACGCTGGCCTTGTGTAAGCTTTCGAAAGTTCCCGCATCAATCCATTCACCTTTTAATATTTCCGCGTTAAGCTCGCCTTTTTTCAAATATCTGTTATTTAAATCTACAATTTCATATTCACCTCTCGCTGATGAGGTAAGGTTCTTTGCAAAATCAACAACTCTATTGTCATAAATGTAAAATCCAATCTGAGCTAAGTCGGACTTTGGAACTTTTGGTTTTTCTTCGACGCTGATCACCTTGCCATCTTTCATTTCAATAACTCCAAAGCGTTCCGGGTCGTGTACTTTTTTTGCAAATACTTTTGCTCCGCTTTTAAAAGATTTGACTGAATCTGAAAGATCATCAGTAAAAATATTATCTCCCAAGATCATCGCTACAGAATCATCTCCAATAAAATCTGCACCGATTATAAAGGCCTGCGCCAGACCCTCCGGCTTATCCTGCACCTCATATGTAATTCTTGCACCAAACTGTTTACCTGAACCAAGAAGATTTAAAAAGTCTCCCGATCTTTCCGGTGCAACTATTATCAAAATATCCTTAATCCCCGCTTTTAAAAGCGTATTTAGCGGATAGTAGATCATTGGCTGATCGTATATCGGTAGTAACTGTTTGCTGGTGACTTTAGTAAGAGGATGGAGTCTGGTTCCACTGCCTCCGGCTAAGATTATTCCTTTCATAATATTTCCTATTGCTTATCCTGTGGCTTATCCTATTGCTTATCCTGTGGCCTATCCTATGGCTTATCCTATTGCAGCCATTGGATTAGCCACGGATTAGCAATGGATCAGCAATGGATTAGCTATTGGATCAGCTATCGGAGTTACCATATTACCAAATGATCTGCATGAATAACAGGTTTTTTTAATCTTTTATTTTGGTTTCTTAAAGTGTGGGAATTGTAATGGACCATGCCTGTACCGATAGGTATTTTTTTGTGATTCAGAATTGTTACAACATCGTCTGAATTAAAGTCGCCGATTACACTTTTGATACCAACGGCGAGCAGGCTTTTTCGCTTTTTAAGCGCCTCATAAGCACCTTTATCTACTATTATCGTTCCTGTTGGCACTACTCCGGCTGCGAGCCATGACTTTTTACCCAGATATTTGGATTTTTTGGTTTTGCAGACAGCTGAAAAATGAGTACCTGAATTTAAACCGGATGCCGCATTAAGTAAAGCGTTTTTTTCTTTTCCATAACAAATATCAGCTTCAATACAAGCGTGCATCACCATATCAATTGAAATAAGTTTGTTTATCATGCCTCCCAAACCAAGCCCGATGACTGTTTTTGAACATGCCTTTTTTAGTTCAGGAGTTATTTCTTTCACTTCTCTGATCAGCTTAGCATCTTTATACTTTGTCGGGTCTTTATCAAAAAGCCCTTTTGTATCTGTAAGAAAAATGAGATGGTCAGCTTTAATTGCAACTGCTGTTAAAGCGGCTAAATTATCATTATCACTAAAACAGAGATCAACTGAAGCTAAAACATCGTTTTCATTAAGTATTGGAATTATACGATTTAGCATTAAGCGTTCTAATGTATCGCGGATCGTGATGTATTTTTCACGATTATGATAATCGTCTCTTAATGGCATGATCTGAGCGATTTCTATACCTGATTTGTTAAAAAGACTTCTGTACTGATTCATTAAACGGCTTTGGCCGACAGCTGCAAGCATGCGTTTTTCCATCGTTGCTTCTTCCTTTTTAAAAGAGACTAATTCGCGCCCTGCACCGACGGCTCCGGAGCTTACTAAAATTAATTCATTCCCTTCTTTCCATAAAGCTGACATTTGCTTAACTAAATGCCCAAGAACTTTGTGATCTAGTTTTTTAGATTTGCTCACCAAAACACCAGTGCCAACCTTGATTACTATTCTTTTTTTTCCTGAGGTCATTTTGGGATAATTATTTACTTGTGCTTAACGTGCTTCGTGATTCGTGCTTCGTGATTCGTGGGTAATGCATCAGATATTGTGATAATTTAAATCACGAGTCACGAGGCACAAGGCACGAGGCACGAAAAATTATTTATAGAATTTTTTAATTTCATCAGCTAAAACCCCAAAACCAACTCCTTTTGATTCGGCATTTGTTCTTTCTTTCCATTCAACGCTGTTCTTTTCAAGAGTT
>JAUXFE010000013.1 GCA_030620215.1 Candidatus Peregrinibacteria bacterium | reverse complement strand
TAGAGTTTAGAACTTAGAGTTTGATCATAACGTCAATCAACAATGAAAAGAGCCTCAAGGAAAAAAATCATCTTTGGAATAATAGCAGCAATAGTGCTCAGCTTCGTGTTCTCAGGCATGATCCAGCGTGGATGGTTTACAACTTTTCATCTTAAATCCAGCAACTTTCTTTATTTTGAATCCGAAAATAAAACGCTGGAAGATATTGTAATTGTAGCGATTGACGATAAATCGTTTAAAATTCGCAATGCCAGTGAGTTGGGGACTTTAAAATTTAGTAAATCGGACTATGCACAGGTTATTGAAAATTTAGAACAGGCGGGTGCAAAAGTAATTGGTGTAGACATCATTCT
Source organism: Candidatus Peregrinibacteria bacterium (assembly GCA_030620215.1). Next base: position 9,591 of record JAUXFE010000013.1, on the reverse strand, counting down.
TTCTGAGATCAGCGATGAAATGGATAGGAAGGTTTTGGTGGATACACTGGAAAAATACGACAATATAATACTCGCCGCCGAGCCTAAGACTTCACAAACTATTGGTTTAAAACCAAGATCTGATTTTATTGAACCAAACCCTAAAAACTTAGGTGCGATTTTATTTAAACCCGATCAGGACAATACCGTTAGACGCCAGAGCCTGGTTTTTTCGGACCCCGAAACCCCGAATTCTTTTGCGTTGCAAATTGTTAAAAAGTATTTGGATTTGAGGGATGGAGATAGTCAGACAACTGATGATGGGTTTGAACTGATGTCATTTTCCGTCCGTGTGGACAATAAAAAATATTCACCAATAACCATTCCGATGACTGAGGATGGGAATGTGATGATTAACTTTTTTGGCCGGCCGGGCAGTTATAAAAGCATATCTTTTTCGGACGTTTATGAAAATAAATTTACAGAGAGGCGGACTGAAGAGGGGCTGGACTTGAGTGGAAAGATCATATTGATCGGCGAGATGGGAACAGGCCTTCATGACGAACAATATGTGCCGATTTCATATGGGCAGGCGATGTCTGGTGTTGAAATACATGCCAATACAATCCAGACGATCTTAAGCCAGAGATTTTTATCTGAACAGTCTCAATTTAGCCTTCTGATGACTATTATAATCGCTGTTGTTACAGGTTTGACTCTTTTCTTAAGCCTGAACATTGCGCTTTCCATACTCATTTTCTTTGTAGGTGTGGCTATTTATATGGTGACCATGTGGGCTGTTTTTGAATACGGACTGATACTTAATACTTTTTATCCTTATTTAGCTTTTGCGACTGTTCTGGTTGTCGCATATATTTATCGTTATTTCACAGAAGCCAGAGCCCTTTTAAAAACAGAGCATGCTTTTGGTAAATATGTTAGTGAAGATATTGTGAAGAAAATCCTAGAGAATCCGGATCAATTAAAATTAGGAGGTGATGAAAAAACTTTAACTGTTTTATTTTCGGATATTATTGGATTCACCGGCATTTCTGAAAAATTAAAACCGGAGACATTGGTGAAACAATTGAATGAGTATTTGGACGAGATGAGTAACGTTATTTTAAACCATCATGGAACGATAGATAAATTTGTAGGGGATGCGATTATTGCTTTCTGGGGTGCACCTATGCCACAGCCTAAACACGCCATTAGAGCCTGCTTGGCTGCTTTGGAGTATCAAAAAAGACTTAAAGAATTAAGAGCTAATTGGGCCAAAAAGAAAAAGGATCCATTTTATGTTCGAATAGGAATCCATACCGGAAAAATGATTGTAGGCAACATTGGCTCACAAAAAAGATTTGATTATACGGTTATAGGAGATTCGGTTAATTTAGGTGCAAGGCTTGAAGGTGCAAATAAGGTTTTTGGGACTGAGATACTGATATCAGGTGCAACATATAGAGCCGCTGAACATGAAATCGAAGCCCGTGAAATCGATTTAATTACCGTTAAAGGTAAAACCAGACCGGTTAGGGTATATGAGCTGTTGGACGAAAAGGGGCAGCTGTCAAAAGCTAAAAAGGACTTATTGAAAGAGTTTGATAAAGGACTTAAGGCCTACCGAAAGCAGGGCTGGGATGAAGCGATTAAATGTTTCGAATCAGCTTTAAAAATCGATAAAAAAGATGGACCATCGCTGACTTATTTGGATAGATGTAAGAAATTAAAGACGGAAAAACTGCCAAAGGATTGGAGTGGGGTTTTTGTACTGACGAGTAAATAATAATTATTTCTGAATTCTGATTTCTGAATTCTGATTCAATGTAACATTTAAGATTTTAGATTCAAAAATGGGAATCAGAAATCTGAAATCTCAAATCAGAAATGTTGTTAAAAAATTCAATTGAATTTTTTAACAAATTCCTCCTTCTGCTTAAGCTCCCCCAACGTAACAAGCACATCCCCTGCTTCCATTTTGACCTGTGCGCGAGGATTGCAGATATACTCATCTGAGTCTTTTTTCTTAATAGCGATTACGCTAAGGCCTGTTTCTTCTGCTTCCTGAGCCTGTTCAAATTCTTTCCCAATCAATCCGGACTTTTCATTTAATGTAATTTCTTCAAAGCGAGTGGTTCCCTGTCCACGCATTAATGTATCTAAGAAAGTGACAACGTGTGGACGGATCATTACAGATGCAATTCTAAGCCCGCCAATATAAGTTGGAGAAATTGTCTCATTTGCACCGGCTTTAAGCATTTTATCTTTGGTATTTGGATTAACGACTTTGGCTGCAATTTTGATTTTAGGATTTAAACTGCGTGCCGATATAACCAAAAATAAATTCTCATGATCGTTATCAAGCGATGCGACAATACCTTTTGCGGACGATATTTCAGCTTTTTTCAGAGCTCTGTCATTTGTTGGATCATCATCGATATATGGGAATTTCAATTCGCCATAAAGTTCTTCGAGTTTCTCTTGGGATTTATCGATAACGACAAAAGGTGTTTCCGTCTTAATAAATTCATCTATTATATGCCGACTGACGTTGTCGAGACCGCAAATAATAAAGTGGTTTTCGAGTTTTGAAATTTCTTTATCCATCTTTTTAAATTTAAGAATATCTTTAAGTTCGCCCTCTACAAAAAGGGCGGAAAGTGTAGCGAAAAAGTAACCAGCCGCTACAATTGATAAAATGTTAACAAATGTTGCAAATAATTTACCGGAGGTAGTTAGGGGGACAACGGTATCGAACCAGTCACCAAAAGCGGTACGTATAAACGCATAATACCCCTGTAACGCGCTCCAGCCTTCTGTAAAATAAAACCCGACTATCGTTAAAATCATCATTAGTACAAAAACGTAGATCGGACGTGATATTTTCTGCCAAAAGTGTTGTTCTTTTCTCATAGGTCTAATTTCAAAGAGGCAGAGAGTATTATAGTACTTATTAATGATATTGACAAATTTTAATTAAACAGTACAATATATGGCCTATAACTTTATTTAAGTGCCCGACGATATTGATACTGAAAAAATCGGTGATCAGCCAACCGGTCAGGAGATAGCCGGACTTACTGAGGTGGATCAAAATATTGAATCTGAAAAGAAATCTCTTATATCCAAAATTCGGGATAAGCTTAATAAAGCTATTGGACAACCAATTCTTAGGCATCTTGAAAGATTTCAAAATTGGGAAAAAGGGAAAATTGAAGCGAGTAAGAGTCGTCAAAAGGTTAAAGAACTTCTCGAATCTGACGGGTATCAAAATTTTGATAAATGGCTATTAACATATGGCTCTATTTTTGGCCCGGATATTGCGAAATATTTAGCTGTAAAAGTAGGTGAAAATCCTAATGACGGCTTCTTGAGAAATTGTTTTCTGGGGACATCTTTAGGTTTTGGGGCTGGATTTATTGCAGATACCGCACTTAATACCTATGCAAACGGTTCAAGCTATTGGTTTCAAACAAGACAAGATGAATTTGATAATGAGGAGGGTGAAAGGAGATTGGAATGGCAACCGGCACCAGTGCTTAATCTGGCTGGGCTCGCGGGTGTAGCTTCTGATTTTGTACTTGATTCAAAAGTCGAATCTGAAAATCTTAGACTCGCACGACTTGCGAGAATTGGTCGTGTTGGTAAAGTTCTTCGTTCCGCAAAGAAATTTGACACCAAAAATTCTATTGAAGATGAAAGTGTTGATAGAATAGCTGATGATTATACCAGAAGAACAACAGTATTATTGGCATCAACACTTGGATTAACCGTTAATAGTGTCCCAATTAACCTGGCATCAATGGCTGTTGCGGCACATTCTATTAAAAGTTTTAAAAAAGATGTTCGCGTGGACATCCGTGAGGTCATCATGACCAAATTAAATAGAGTAAAGGAAGATCTCATGAAAAGGGTAAAGGCAAATCCTTTAATACAGCATTTTGCTACATATGTTGATAGAAATAAAAATGAAGTTGGTCAGTTGGGTGATCATATGTACGAAGCAGTGCAGGCCACTGAAGAATTGGCTAACCCACAAAAAGAAGATTTTACCCTGGATGCAGAAGGTAAACTGAGTCCCAAATTTATTGATGGGACAACTGGAATAGTTGATATTCGTAATTCTTCCGCTATTGATAATAAATATGGTCTTGAAAAAACTCTGCCGGCAAAAAATGAATGTTTTTCAGAATTACTTGAACTTATTGAAAGACATGGGCAGTTTTCTAATTTTACCGGAGATGGTGCAGTGTTTTATTTTAAAGATGATAAAGATGAAGAGGATGTAATTATAAAACCGAAACAGGACAAAGCGGTTGAATTCGCACTTGATCTAGCTCCTTTTAGTGAAAAATGGGATAAGGAATTGTGTGAACGATTTCCATTAAAAAATGAAAAGGAAAACAATCATAAAATTACCATGGGTATAAATAGCGGCCCCATTGCTATTGCTGATGTCTTCAGTAGCAGAACCGATGAACATGGTAGAAAAGTTCAAATTCGTAAGGCTGAAACCGTTGGCAATACCGTTAATACAACTGCGCGTGTGGAATCTACAAATAAGCAGTTCCCGGGGCATATTATATTAATGACAGAAGATGATTATAATATGTTATCTGATAAATATAAAAAACTTTGCAGACATTGTGGTGAATCTGATATGAAAGGAATTGGAGAGGAGGGTGAAATGACTCAAATCTGGGGATTACCGGAAGATTTTGATATAAACCTATTGGAGGAAGAATAATTATTTTAGGTCTTTATGCCGCCATATTGTCAATTTCCTTTTCTATTTTTCGAAGTTTCTGTGCAATTTCACTTGCTTCACATTGTCTTAATAATATCTTTAAATTTTTACGTGCAATTTCAATCGCATCATTATCATTTTCTCTACTAAACGGACCTTCGTGAAACAGACGAGCTGTCATAGAGGATTCTTTGTTCCTTGTTTCAACAGCAGTAATCTCATCATCTAACTGATTCTCTTTTATCTCCGGTAAAACAGCGAGCATTAATCTAACCGTATCACGATCTCTTATTAACTCATCAGGCAATGAACCGAGCTCATAAGAAGCATACCATCTTCCATTTTCACTATTTGGAGCTTTTGGATATTGGCTAAGTCTGGCAGGCAATTGTTGTACTTGATTAAAAAAATCGCCCGCTTGTTCATTCGAATCTATTTCAATCATGCATTCAGTAAAATATAAAATATAGTAACGGATATTATTCTAACCTAAATACTTGTAAAAAATAATAAAATTTATATTTTTGGGACTTGCTTTTTTGCTCTTTTTTTGGTATAATAAAATGATTTATAGAATCTAATTTTAGATATTATGCCTACAACCCTAAAAACAAATCCAAAAAAAGCTGCCGCTAAAGCCATGAAAAAGGCTGAGGAAGCAAAAAAGAAACTGACTGATAATCAGGTTACTAAAACTGCGTCTGATCTATTTGCAAAAATTAAAGCAAAAACAGGTGCGAGTAGCAAGAAAGTAGAAGAATGGCAAAAGACATGGTTAGCAATGCCTAAGACACGTAAGAAATATGGACATTTAGTAGATGCACCGGAAATTGTAGGTGAAGAAATGCTTGGTATGACTAATGACATCATCCAATTTATACAAAAAGAAGAGGGTGGTAATTCTGTTATCTTCAAAAAGATAAAAGGTGAATGGAGTGAAATGACCCGCCACCCAGTTGATTTTTTCAAAGGAAAATGGGAAAAAGGTAAAACTGCGGTTAAAACTGGTGTCTCCAAAGCCAAAGCCGGAGTGGAAAAGGTAAAAGGTGCGACTGCAAAAGCAAAAGAAGGTGCTGCTAAAGCAAAAACTATGGCAAGGAAGGTAAAGGCAAAAGCCGGCGAAGCTAAAAAAATGGCGGGGAAAGCTAAGAAAATTGCTAAGAAATAACTTATTAAGTCTTAAGGATTAAGTCTTAAGAATTAATCTGTTTTCAGCGTGTCATCTTGTTTCAAATAAAGGAACAAGGTATATTTAACGAGCAAATTAATAATCAGAAAAATGAAAATTTCTTTAGATTGGCTTTCAGATTTCATCGACATCACTGAAAAAGATAATGAAAAGATTAAAGAAATAATTACCGCCAACTCAGCGGAAATTGAGACAATGGAACGTCAGGGTGATCATCTGGAGAATGTTGTTGTCGGGAAAGTTATTGAAATAAGCAAGCACCCAAATGCGGATAGTCTTGTTTTAACAAAAGTAAATGACGGGAAAGAGAATGTTCAGGTCGTCTGTGGCGGTTCTAATTTAAAAGAGGGGATGCTTGTTGCTTTTGCGAAGATTGGAGCGGTTGTTAAATGGCATGGTACGGATGTGGTTAAAATGGAAAAAGCTAAAATACGAGGTGAGGAAAGTTTTGGGATGATATGCACAAGTGCGGAAATATCTCTGGAGGAAATGTTCCCCGCAGAACATGACCATGAAATTGTGGATTTAAGTCATTTGGATTTAAAAGTCGGTGCGCCACTTGCACAGGCTTTGGGACTTGATGATATTGTGCTGGATGTTGATAATCATGCCATTACGAATAGGGCTGATCTTTTTTCTCAGCGTGGTTTTGCCCGTGAGTTTGTAGCGAATGGACTGGGGAAGTGGAAGAAGCGTGAGGAATTTAAAATGCCTACGGACGGTTCACCATCTCCTGTGACGATTGATATAAAGGACAAAGATGGATGCTCCCGATATATGAGTGTGTATATGACCGGTATTGAAATCGGGGAGTCTCCGGACTGGATGAAAAAGAGATTGAGCGCATGTGGAATCCGTCCACTTGCGAATATAGTTGATATTACAAACTACATAATGCTGGAACTTGGTATGCCGTTACATGCCTTTGATGTGGACAAAGTAAAAGGAAAGAAATGGACGATGAGAAAGAGTAAAAAGGGAGAGAAAGTGGTTACTTTGGACGAACAGGAGCATGAACTTATGGCTGATGTGGTAGTTTTAGACGATGGAAATGAGATTTTTGACCTTTGCGGAATTATGGGTGGATACAATAGCGGAATTGACGCAAAAACTTCAAAAATCTTACTACACTCCCCTGTTTATAATCCCACTTTGGTAAGACGGGCGATGAGAGGCTTGGGTCATATCAGTGATGCCGGAATCGTGTATGAAAAAGGTGTGGATGATGAAGTTGCGCAAGACGGTTTGGAGCGTGCTATCCAATTGATTTTAGAACTTTGCCCAAATGCAAAAGTTGCGAGCAAAGTTACGGATATTAGAAATAGAACACCGGAAAAGCGAGAACTTAATCTCCGTTTTTCTCAGATAAATAGACTTATTGGGATTTATATTGAACCTAAAAAGGTTGAAAAGATCCTTGATGATCTTGGTTTTGGTCATACAAAATCAAAGGACGGGTATAAGGTATTGATTCCGAGTTTTAGGTTAGGAGATGTACATAGAGAAGCGGATTTGATTGAAGAAATTGCCCGTATTTATGGATATGACAACATTCCATCAACCACACCTGTTACAGAAATCACTCCGGTTCCGATAGATGACAGACGGGCTTTAGAGAAACTGGAAAAAGACCAGCTTGTTGCTTTTGGTTTTAATGAAATTTATACATACGCCTTTTTAGGACCAGAGCTTTTGAATAAATGTGGCATGAAACCGGACGGAGAAACGATTGAAATCGCTAATCCGATTTCAAGTGATATGTCGCTTATGCGGCAAAGTTTATTGCCGAGAATGCTGGAGACGATTGCGGACAATTTGAGGTACCAAAATCAATTCAGACTTTTTGAAATCAATCCGACTTATTTTAAAAAAGGTGAAAAACATGACGAAAACAGCACTTTAATCGTTGCTACGGTTGGGGAGGATTTTAGGGTACTGCAAGGTGTTATAGAAGGTGATATAGGCAAAGTTTCATCTCATAAGCCCGATCTTCCGTATCAACACCCTGGGCGTACAGGTGAGCTTGTGGTGAGAGGACAAAGAGTTGGATATATTTATGAGGTTCATCCACAAGTTCTGAAAAATTTTGATATTAAAGCACCAGTTGTTGTAACGGAAGTGGATTTGGAGGCAGTTCACGCAATGAATATTGAAAGGCGACCTAAATATTTTGAGTTACCAAAATATCCATCTGTGCAATTGGATGTAAGTATTTTGATTCCAAAAAAGAATTTAGCTGTGGATTATTTCAAGACCATCGAAACAACGGATAAAAAGCTTATAAGAAAAGTGGATTTGATAGATGAGTATGTTGGTGATAAGATCGCAGATAATAAGAGGGCGCTGACATATTCAATTACATATCAGGCGTATGACAGAACGCTGACGGAGGAAGAGGTGAATAACATTCACCATCAGGTTATAAAGAGATTGAAGGGTGGTGGGGCGGAGATTAGATAATTAAAAGCAATCATCAATTAAATCCTTGTATTTATCATTTAAAAATATATAAGGCCAATTTTTTGGAAGGTCATGTTTTGCGGGATTACGTTTTATGTACTCCCAATGATTATCAAAATCATCGTTGTTACGTATGTAGTGATCTCGGAATGATTCATGCCATTGGAACCTGTCTGCCAGCAGACAAGGTTTTTGGAATGGATTTTTATTGAAGTATTTGGTTTTAAAACGAAATTTCAATAATTCTATTTTTTGATTATGTTTATCAATAATTTGTTGAAAACATTCATATTTACTCCCCCGAAGGCGGGATTCGCGAATCCCGCCTTCGGTTTTGGATTGGTTAAATTTGTTATAACCGATAATATAATTAATATCTCGCGAAATATGACGTTTCAAAAATTGCATTACTTTCGAAATTCCACACTCTTCCCCCGGACGTATTAACCAATGAAAATGGTCATATCCCAAAAACCACGCATATAACAAAAATCCTTTCAATTTTTTGCACAATCTTAAATTTTCCACGAATAAATCGCAAAATATTGGTTCCTTGAAATATGGAATCCAATTTAATGTATTGGATGTAATAAAATACGTGCCATCTTCAATATGAATACGGAGCTGGGAGTTGCGATGTTTTTTCTTCATACATAAAATTCATTAAAATTCAAAATATTCAATTAAATACAAAAAGGACATCTTTATATCATAAAATATTTAATATTGTCAATTTATTTAAAACTATCGGGGCGGAGATTAGATAATTACCTTGGTAGAGGTAGTGTAACTGTTCCTTCAACACCTTGCCGAAGTGGCACTATCTGCGCATCATCACCAATTGTATTGAGTTCTTCGGGTTGCAATTGGCGTTTGCCTGTTGGCAATCCGGATGCTGTACCATCCGTTGGGTTTGGCCTATAAACATCAAAGAATGGTTCTCCTAACTCTCGTCTTTGCTGAACTCGACTTTGTACATCTTCTAATCTTTTGGCTTGCAATTGTTTGAGTCTGCCATCTGCTGTTTGATCACCTGCTTTACGCTTTTCCAGTAAATCTTTTTTGTCGATGCGATACTGCTTAACTTCACTGGCCTGTCGTTCAATATTCTTTTTAACACTCTGCAAATGCCCTTTAACTGCTTTTGGAATGTTTTCGTTTTCCAATGCATTCATAAGTCGTGTACTGCTCTCAAGCCCCTGCTCGCGTACTTCGC
>JAUXFE010000023.1 GCA_030620215.1 Candidatus Peregrinibacteria bacterium | reverse complement strand
ACGGAAGATAAGACGATTGTCGCAGACCAAAGCAAAAATGAACTAGCTTTGTATACTTGTTGGCCACCGGGCAGCATAAGTCATAGATATGTCATATATGGTAAACCCATTACATAATATTGTGGAAAACCACTACATAAGTTAATCAAACACTCTCTGTTTTCTGCACCAAAAAACACCATATTGGCTATATTAACCCACTTATTACAAACCTGTTTAAAAAGCCATTTATAATTTACTCCCTACAAAATATTCACAAGTTTTGCACATTTTGTTAACACTTTCACCCATATCTCTTGTCTATATTTTGTATTCATTTTTTAACCCTTATCTTTAATAAAAACCCCAATTAACTCTTTTTCTCAATCAGTTGTTTTTGTCCAACCCATCCGACTTGTATAAAATCCAATCCATTATACTAATATCTCTCAATAGTTTTTCCACCCCCACAAGACCAAAAACCCCTTAAAAACAAATAACAAAAAACTTATTCAACCTTTCATTTTTTTGTTTACAACAAAATCAATTCAAAACCATTTTACTTTACACAACCACTTTTCAATTTTTCAATTACCTATTACCACTACTAATTAAGTATTTTAATAAAAAATTATATAAAATTAGTTTGCCAAAAACAATAAAATTAAATATTATAAAGTCAGCATTTTAATAAATACATTTTATTTCCTGTCTAACCAAAATTAACAAAAATTAGACATGCGTTTAACCTGTTTACAAAAAGATTTATTTAGCGCCCTAAACATTACGAACAAAGCGGTAGATGCAAATAACACACTCCCCGTTCTTAATAATGTTTTATTAAAAGCAGAAGCTAAAAAACTTTACTTCACAACAACAAATCTAGAAATCGCAATAACCTACTGGATAGAGACAGAGGTAAAAAACGAAGGTGAGGTTACGATTCCATCAAAACTATTCACTAATTACATTAGTTATTTAAAAGATGAAAAAGTGAATATAACAGCCGAAGAAGGAGATATTGTGATCAAAACAGAGGATTCAACATCAAAAATCAAAGGAATCCCATCTGCAGAGTTCCCACCAATACCAACAGTTGAAAAAGAGGGTGGGATAACAACAAAATCAAAAGATCTAAAAGAAGCGATACAGCAAGTAGTTTTTGCCGCGGCATTAAACACCACCCGTCCAGTTTTAGCCGGAGTGTATTTCTTTGTTGAAAAAGATCAATTAAAAATGGTGGCAACAGATAGTTATAGATTGGCCGAAAAAACCATTACAGTCACCAAAGCCGCTGGTGATATTAAATGCATAATACCAGCAAAAACCATTGTGGAATTGGGGTATATTCTAGATACACTAAAAGAAGAAGAGGTTGATGTTGTAGTCTCTAAAAATCAAGTATTGTTCTCCGTGGGGGCGGTCCAGTTAACCTCTAGATTAATCGAGGGCCAATTTCCTAATTATGAACAGATAATACCCAAATCAACCAAAACAAAAGTACATTTTGATATAGAAGAAATAGCCCTAATACTAAAACGCATTAACATTTTTGCGAAAGAAAATAATAATAAAATAATTTTGAAAACCACCAAAGAAGGAGCAACTATTACAACTGAGACAACTCAATATGGTGAAGGTGAAATTACACTTAAAACAAAAACAGAAGGAGAAGACAACGAAATTGCACTTAATTCCCAATTTGTATTAGATATTTTAAATAATATTGGTGGCAAAGAAGTAATATTAGAAATAGGTGAAAAAATAACCCCGATTATAGTTAAACCAAAAGAAAAAAGTGATTATACTCACATAATCATGCCCTTAAAAATTTAATAACGTTGTAACGAAATTACAAAACAACGAAACAACATAATATTAGTAATATTAGTTGTGTCGTTATGTCGTTGTGGAAACAATGAATATATATTCTTATTTTCCTAAATCGGTTCATCGTGACATTTTTAGTGTCCTCAAGCCAGATTCGCCTCTGGTTATTTCTGGTGTAAGCAACATAACAGCTAAAAGTTATTTGGTTGGGGATCTGTTGAAAACACATAAATTTAAAAATGTTTTTTGGATAGTAAATGATAATAAAGAAATTTATGATACCCAAAACAACATTCCTTTTTGGAGTGATAATCCGATTATAGCCTTAGATAACTTGTTAGCGAACGGACAGGATGACTACAGAATAACGGAAACGATTGTTAATATACATGAAAAACAAGGGCAGATATATTTAGTGGATGGCAAAAATATAAACGCCCCAATGCCGACATATGACAAAATAAAAGAAGCGGGGATAGTGGTGACTAGTGGGCAAGACATGAGAACTGTTGAATTTTTCAACAAATTAATCCAAATGGGATATAAAGCCAGCGCTGACGTCACATTGCAAAAAGGAGAATACAGAAGATCCGGAGGCGTGGTTAACATACACCCGCCAAACTATGATTTGCTTATAAAAATTGAAGTTGATTACGATAAAGTGGCAGGTATTTGGCTGTATGATCAGGAAACAAAACAGCTTGGCGAAAAATTAAAAACAATTGATTTCCTCCCGATTAACATCACAGAAACCGAAGATACAATTATAAACCATATAACTGCGGATGATTTAATAATCATAGACGATATTGATGAGCAAGATCGGTTAATGGCAGATGTTATCGATTCCATCCCTGCAGAAAAGCTTCTCTTTACCTCATTCCCAAAAACAGATGAACAATATTTTCACCTCCGATACCTGTCCGTTCTGAAGTATTACAACATCTTTGATTTATTAAATGATTTAAGGGATAAGATCCAAAGAGAATGGAAAATAAACATACTAACGAAACGCGTAAAAGAAATTACAAACATATTTGATGAAGAAAACATCCGCTACTCTCTTAAAAACGACCCGGATTCAAAAATAACTATCATAGATGCCGGAGATTTAGAAAATATCCCAAGCTCTTTTCAAAATGTTCAATACAACATCCAGCTTTTAACGGATAAAGAAATTTTCAATTTGAGTCGTGTCGCTAAGAGTAGGGGTAGCCAGAAAATTAATCTGGACTTCCTGACAGGCTTAAGAGTTGGTGATTTAATCGTTCATATGGATCACGGAATAGGTCGCTTCTTGGGTGTGGTACCTAAAACTATTGATGATATTCATCGTGAATACCTCGAAATTGCATATGCGGAAAATGACAGATTGTTTATACCGATCGATCAGGCCGATAAAATCAGTAAATATGTCGGTGGCGAAGATCATGAACCTCAGCTTAGCCGTCTCGGAGCCATAGAATGGAAAACAGTCAGCCAAAAGATCAAAAAAGAAACTCAAATAATTGCTAAAGAACTTCTCGAACTATATGCGAAACGTGCTCAGGTAAAAGGCCATAATTACGGTCCGGATACCGATGACCAAAGGAAATTTGATGCCGCGTTTCCATACGAAGAAACTCCGGGGCAGATGAAGTCAATTCAGGATGTAAAAAACGATATGGAAACAGATCAGCCTATGGATCGTTTGATTTGCGGGGATGTTGGTTTTGGTAAAACAGAAGTGGCCATGAGAGCAGCATTTAAAGCCGTACAGGGGGGCAAGCAAGTCGCCTTTATCGCTCCTATTACAATTCTGGCGGATCAACACTTCAAGTCGTTTGCAAAACGCACAAAAGGGTTTAGCACACGCTTTGAGATGTTAAGCCGTTTCCGTTCACCCAAAGAACAAAGAAATATTTTAGAGAAATTAAAAAAAGGTGACATAGATATAATAATCGGCACACATAGACTATTACAGGAAGATGTAGAATTTTTTAATTTAGGTTTGGTGATCATTGACGAAGAACAGCGTTTTGGCGTTAAACAAAAAGAAAGGTTTAAAGAGATACGTAATCAAATCGATATACTCACATTAACTGCGACACCTATCCCACGCACGCTTAATCTGGCCTTAAATAAATTCAGAGATATTTCAACTATCACCACTCCACCGCCAGGTCGCCTGCCGATCATTACAGAAGTCAGAAGATACAGCGATAAGCTTATAATAGATGCTATAACATATGAAACAAATCGTAAGGGGCAGGTGTACTTTTTACACAATAGGGTGGAAACAATTGAAAGTATTGCAGAAAAGCTCAGAAAAATGATGCCAAATGTTAAATTTATTGTCGCTCATGGGCAACTGGTCCCCGCTGATCTGGAACAACGCATTATGGCGTTTAAGAACAAGGAATATGACGTCTTGGTTTCCTCAACGATTATTGAAAATGGAATAGATTTGCCTAACGCCAATACATTGATTGTCGATGATGCGGAAAACTTTGGTCTGGCACAGCTTTACCAGCTGAGGGGGAGGATAGGGCGCAGTAAAATCCAAGCACATGCTTATTTTTTATATCAATCTCGTCAATTGAGATTGGATGCCAAAAAAAGACTAAAAGCAATTGTTGATGCCAGTGAGCTGGGGTCCGGCTTTCAGGTTGCCATGCGTGATTTAGAAATTCGCGGAGCAGGTGATATTTTAGGTGTGAGTCAGCATGGAACAATCCGCGCAGTAGGTGTAAATCACTTTTTGCGCATGCTTAACAAAACAATTGATGAAATGCGCGCAGGCATAACTCCTACGACAGAAACTGTAAGACCGGATGTTTCCATCGAACTGCCAACAGAAGCATTTATACCGGATAGCTATATACCCGATACAAAAGACAAAATCAATGTTTATCAAAAACTATCCTCTGTTGATAATTTGGGATTACTGGAAGAATTCCAAGAGGATTTAATTGCGGAATACGGGCATTTCCCTCATCAGGTAGGTAATTTATTCCAGATATTACAAATAAAGATTTTGGCTAAAATGGCAGGCTTGATCAATATAAAATCAATACCAATGGGTGATGCGAGACGCCAGATAATTTTGCATATGAGCCCTACGGTTACAGCTGAGCAAATTATGAATTTATTAAAAAATAATACAAGGTGGCTTATAAGCGGTGATAAATTAAAAATCGATATGAAAAATTTAGGTTTTAATTGGTCTGAAATGCTCAAAGAAAATATAAAACACTTAATACCAAAAGATCTTCTTAAAGAAAACAACACCAAAACAGAGTCCCACCTATACAAAAAAGGAAAGAAAACTTAAGTCATTAAACTATGAAACAACATTTTTCAAAAATCTGGATGCGGTTAAGAAAACAACAGGCTTTTTTCAAAAAGAAAAATCCATTCACAGGTAAAATAATCAGATATATATTGGCTGGTATAGTCGGCATCATACTTTTGATGATGTTGCTTGTGCTTGTTGTCATACTCCCCAGCCTGCCGAACATAAATAACATCCAAAACCTTGTTGCGGCTCAATCCAGTATGATTTTAGATAGAGATGGGAATGTATTATATACGATACATGGTGATGAAAATCGCAAAATAGTCCCAATGGATCAAATATCCACATATGCCGCTCAGTCTGCATTGGCCATTGAAGATGATCAATTTTATAATCATCCGGGTATTGATGTCGGAGCGATTATTAAAGCTATTTGCTACGAACTCCACATATGTTCACAGTCGAGAGGGGGTTCAACAATTACTCAGCAGTTTGTTAAAAATGCTTTTCTGAGTCCGGAAAGAACATATTCCCGTAAGTTAAAAGAAATAATTCTCGCGCTGAAATTGGAAAGCAAATATAGTAAAGATGAAATTCTTGAAATGTATTTAAACCGCATTCCGTATGGCTCAAATATTTTTGGGGTTGAAGTTGCTGCCCAGACATTTTTTGATAAACCAGCTGTTGAATTAACACTTGCAGAAAGCGCCATTCTCGCCGCCATCCCAAAAGCTCCGACTTATTATTCCCCATATGGTAACAATAAACATGTTCAGATCAATTTAGACGAATCAGAGATCCTGCGCTTAAACATCCGATCCGAACAGGATCTGGTCGCGCATAACTCAGATTTTGTAAGTAAAGGATTATTGGGTAAAACATATGTTTTTGGCGATAGCGAAGAAGATGATGATGATGAAGAAGAGTCCTCTGGCACAGAAGAAACAGTAGAAATATATGTAAAAGGCCGTGTTGATTTTGTTTTAACCCGCATGGCTGAGCTAGGTTATGTAACTGACGAAGAAGCAAAAGAAGCTTTGGCAGAAGCAAATATGATCGAATTTGTTCCTTTTAGGGAGAGCATTATAGCTCCACATTTTGTTATGTATGTCCGGGGGCTTTTAGAAGAAAAATATGGAAAAGATACAATTGAAAAAGGAGGTTTGCGCATAACCACAACTATTAATAGCCTAATGCAGGAAGCCGCTGATAATGCGGTCGACAGTAGAGCTGAACACAACGAAGCAAATTTTCTGGCAACCAACGCCAGTCTTGTAGCCATGGATCCGGATACCGGAGAAATTTTAGCAATGGTCGGGTCAAGAGATTTCTGGGATGATGAAATCGACGGTAAGGTTAATATTTCTCTACGTTCTCGACTACCGGGCTCATCATTTAAGCCCATTGCATATGCTGCGGCTTTTTTACAGGGCTACGCACCCAGTACGGTGGTTTATGACGTCAGAACAAAGTTTGGGGGCTGGTATGAGCCGGAAAATTTTGATGGCGAGTTCCGCGGTCCTGTAAGTATGCGCCAAGGGCTCGGTGCTTCTTTAAACATTCCTGCTATTAAAGCAACGCACCTCGCCGGAGTACCCAATGTGCTGGATTTAGCACGCAAAATGGGTCTTGGCCTCAACCAATCCGATGATTGGTATGGTGTGTCTTTAGGGCTTGGTGCAGGTGAGGTCCGTTTGCTGGATCATGTAGGAGCTTATAGCGTATTTGCCAACGGAGGTTACCGAACTGATTCTGTAGCAATATTAAAAGTTGAAGATAGAAATGGAAATATTCTGGAGGAATATGAAGCACCTAAAAAACGGGATTTAATACTTGATCCTCAGGTTGCTTATCTTATCAATAATGTATTAAGCGATACAGAAGCTCGTCCGGATGAATATTGGAGAAGCATGTTAACCGTTCCTGGCCACACCAATGGTGCGAAAACAGGTACGTCTAACAAAAAGAAAAATGATATTAATTATCCATTCGACACGTGGACTATGGGCTACACTCGTCACCTTGTAGCAGGTGTATGGGCAGGTAACGCAAATGGTGACCACTTATCATTAAAAGCCAGTGGCTTGGATGTTGCGGCACCTATTTGGAAAGCATTCATGTCTGAAGCCACAAAAGATATGCCAAATGAACAATTCGAAAAACCTGAAGGTATTAAATATATCAAAGTATCCAAAAAATCCGGTAAACTTCCGTCTGAACACACTCCGGAAGAAGAAATAGCTACTGGTATTTTTGCCAGCTTTTCTGCTCTGCAGGGATACGACGATGGTTATCAGGTTGTTGAAATAGATAAAGTATCCGGCAAGTTGGCAACGGAATACACACCACCGGAAGCCATTGAAGAAAAAGCTTATTACAACCACCACTCCATACTGCCAGACAATACAAATTGGGAGGAGGCAGTACGTAAATGGGCAGAAAAAAATGATCAGGACGAAGCACCGCCGGAAGAATTTGATGATATACACACGGCTGATACAATGGATACCAAACCGGAAATTAAAATTACTTCACCAAAATCCAACAGCGAAGTCAGCCCGCCTTTTATTGGTGTATGGGTAGATATAGACTCCCCTGCCGGAATAGAGAAGGTTGATTATTATTGGGATGATAAATTGGTTCACACAGCTGAAAGCTCACCCTACAAAGGTAATATAGAAATATCTTCACGAACCAAAAAAGGATCCATCCACATAATCAAAGCAATTGTTTTCGATGAACTATATCGCTCCAGTCAATCTTCTATTAAAATTAAAATAGGAGAAGATAAAATCCCACCAACTATTTCTTTCACATATCCTGGCGATGGTTCTAAATTAACCACAGGCGAATTAATGGTGGCTCAGGTGGATGCGAAAGACCCAAATGGGGACATACTTAAAGTAGAATTCTATTTAGGTGGTAAATTACAAGAAACCGTTAGAACACCACCGTTTGTCTGGCAATTTACCGTACCAAAGGTCGGTCAACATGAGCTAAAAGCAATAGCTTATGACTATGCAAAAAATAAATCCACGGATAATATAATAATAAAATCAGGAGAATCAGATAATAATTTAACAGGTGATTCACGCATTATTGAGCCAACTAAAAATGTCTCATTCAGTGAAGGTGGCACCGTTCTTATAAAAGCCTATTTATCCAATGAAGACAGAAGCAATTTAAAAGAGTTAACTGTATTTGCTAAAAAAGAAGACAGCAGTCGCTCAACAACCATCACAACAGCATCCGGTGATGCTCAAACATACACATTTATCTGGGATTCACCTCCGGCAGGCCGTTATGAGCTTTATCTTCAAATTAAACTGGAGGACGGCAAATTGCGCTTTAGTCAACGTGTGCCGATTGTAGTTAGGTAGCCTTTTTAAGCAGTCGTATTGCGTAATATCCCGCGAAGATCGCAAAAAATACATTTAACCAAAAGAAGATCCAATT
>JAUXFE010000020.1 GCA_030620215.1 Candidatus Peregrinibacteria bacterium | reverse complement strand
GTTAGAGAGGAAGGCGGAAATGAGACTAAAATTGATGATTTTGATGGTGAAATATTGATTGTTGATGATTCAGAATTACATATTGATGGTCTTAGGCGTCTTTTTGACAGAGATTTTCATATTGGAGAAAAGCAAATTCTCCATTCTACATCTAGAGAGCAGGCATTAGAAATTGCTCAGAAAGTTGAAAATAAATTATTGCTTATTTCTGATGTATATAAGCATTCCGGTATGGATGCAGTTAAATTTCTTCGGGAAATAAGAAAATTAAAGAAGCGGATTTATGTAACCGTGTTCACTGGTCATATAGAAAGAGGATTAGAAGAAATGCCTGAATTGGGTCTGTCGTGTGGTTACATAGATGCATTAGTTAAAAAACGTGGTAATTACAAAGATTATTTTGAAGAAGTTTTGGATAATTTTAAAAATGGTGACTGGGAATCAAAGTTGGATGAAACACTGTTTGAAATATTAACTCATCCATCTACTTCATTTAAATTGGTTTCCAGATCGACTATTCGTCCTGTACCACTGGTAGAAGCAAATAGAAATATTGGTGAATCGGCAAGTGATGAAGATGTTTTAGATTTTGTAAGAACCGGACAGGTTGATGTTAGTCCGACTTCCGGTGCAGATGAAGATGGGATAACTACAAAAATCGATACAGAATCAGGAGAAGTTGCTTTAGGTACATCTGACTCCTCTAAAATGAGCAGTTACCCGCCTGCCGAAAAGCCGCTTTGTACATGGGGGGAATCTGAACGTTATTTACCAGAAGAACAAAAAGGCAGAATCATTGAACAGATACAAAGTTTAATGCAATCAAAACAGCGTTTACCTTTTGAACATCGAGAAACAATAGAAAGACAAATAAGGGAACTTCGAAAAGAACTGGATGAATTAGGTGGTGATACACGTCAGCGTTTAATAAAGGTGTTAAGCCAATATGAGATCGAGGAACATAGCGCATGGCATGAGATGGTCTTTGGTGAGATCGAAAAAGGATATTTTACAGGAGCATTGGATAAGCTTAGCGAAAGATTTGAAATTCCTGTTAATAACATTGTAGTTACTGATCGTGGAGTGGGAACCGGTCGTTCTTTACGGATGCTTATTGATTTAGTGAAAAAGAATGAGGGTGCGGATTCTGCATTTAGATTTGCTAAAAATCTTCGTGGTATTGATTTAATGCCTTCTTATATTGATATGGCTCGTCAAAATCTCAATCATTGTGGGGTATTAGATGAAAATTTGATTATTGGTGATTTCTCTTCGCATTTGTCAAAATGCAGAGATTCTTTAAAGAGTGGTCAGGCCCATCTAAATATTTGTATGATGCGCACCATTCTTTATAACGTTAGGCAAAAAGAATTGGCCAGATGTCTTATGCAGATAGAAAAAGATTTAATCCCCGGCACCCATGATCGTCCCGGAGGGCTTGCAATACTGGATACTGTAGCTATGCGTCGTGGAACATTAAACTCAATGAGAAATCCGCAGGCAAGATCTAAATTGGATGATTTAAAGAATTTATATCCTTCGCTTTGGCGCAAGTATGCTAATGATAATCAGCATCTTATTCCGGAGGGGGTCGAACTTACATCAATGAGAAGGTATCCGATATTCGACAATACTACCGGGCAGGGGTTTTACTGGCGTGAGATCATAACGGTTGAATATATCAAACATGTTATAAAAGAAAACAATTTAGATTTTAATGTGGCAGCACTAGAGGTTACATTTCCTACATCGATGAATATCCCGGAAAATGAATCCGAAGAGAATTTCTTTAGGAATATAGGCAGGGATTTTATAGAACAAAATGAATTGGAAGATATTTATCGCAAAATAATTTTAAAAAGAATTGAAAGTGGCCTTGTTAAACCCGAAGAAATTTTGGGTGAAGAAATGGAAGGTGATCAGGCTGTTGAAGCCCTTATGGATTATGTCGCTTACCATATGGTTAAAGGGTTTGGAAGCGAATATATATTTCTTGAGCGTCCCAAGCTATCTACATAGGTTAATAAAATTGTTTTATTAAAGTGTCAATAATTAGCTTGACTGAATTATATAAACTTTATATAATGTAACCCCTTTTAGTTATTTGCTTATGGATGCTTTAGTTAGTCTAATGGATAGGCCTGGAGATGATAATGGTGATCTGGATGCTCAAAATGAGTTGCGGATCACTACTCTAAGTGATGATGCGGCGATTGATTTGTATCGTAATCTTATGAATGATGATATTGCCAGGGCTCGCATTGAAAAAATGAGAATTGAAAAAAATGTTTTGATTATACGCTCAAAAGTAGGTAAAATTGCTGAGCTTGCTAATATTGCCGATGCGATTGAGAAGGCAAGCAAAAAAGCCCTCTAACTTAATTTATTTATGAAAGATCCAGATAAGAAAACTCCTTTTGATGATGAAGAAGAAGTTTTAAGTGTTCAAAATAGTCTACAAATTTCAATGCCCACTAATGATGCGGCGATTCATTTGTATCGTAATCTTATGAGTGATGGAGTTGCCAGGGGTCGTATTGAAAGAATGAGGGTCGAGGGTAAAATTTTAACTATACAATCCAGAGTAGATGATATAGGTGAACTTGTTGATGTGAGTAAGGCGGTTGATGAAGCAAAAAAATCTGTTGCCGCTCAAAAAAGAGAAGAATTTTTTTGCATAACAGATTCTCAAGGGGTAGGAGATACGGATTGTTTTGAAGAGAACTCATTTCCTAGCCAGATTCCAGCATAAATTAAAAATAGCTCTCATTGAATTTGCAATGGCGGAGCTTTCTAAAATTACGCCAAACATCTCATCGTGTTTATAAGAGAAGAATGAGGTTTTTTTACCGTATATGTTGATTTCAATTTCTACCGGGAAATCCTTTGCGGTGATAAATTTTGTTTTACGATTACTTTTTTTGTCCTGCTTTTTAAATCTAACATTGCCGGGATTATCCGGGACGATCACGTTAGCGAAAATATCTTTTTCAGTACGTCTTGGAACGTAATCTTTCCAAAGAAAATCCTGTATTTCGAAGGCCATATGTTCAACATTTTCAAACGCATAGATTGTCTCACCTTCAACCAATGTATCTTCATATACCCGTTTTACCCCCTCAAAACCTTCATAATAGCGCATTTTGGGCGTTAACAGCTCTTCTTTTTGCATATTTTTGATTTCGGGTAAGGCTTCGGTGAATAGCTTAGTTACATATTCCAATTTATTTTGTTTTTTCATAAGCAGAGATTCCAGATTTTTGTCGGGGTCTTCAGCCAAGAAGCAAGTTATGCCATGTCTCATTGTTTTTGTTACAAGCCCTAATCTAGATAGCTTGATAAGGGTTTTGTAAACAGTTGTTCTATTTAGCTTGAGTCTTTGGGCGATAATACTGGCTGGCTGAGCGCCGGAAATTTTAATAAGCTCCAGATATACATCCGGTTCTTTATCAGTTAATCCCAATTCTTCCAAAACTTGTTCAATTTTCATGATATTTTTTTAATTAAGTGTTGTGAATGTACACGAACATACTAATTTTACCTTATGTATAAGCAAAAATCAAGCTTTTGTTACAGGGTGTTGACAATTGCTTGTAATTTGATTATTATGTTAACCGCTAACAGTTCAGAGTGAATCGGACACATTGTCGCGTGGAAGTTAGCATTTGTATCGCGGGAGGGCAACTTTATTAGGAGGAGGGGGGTGGTTTACCACCCCCTTTTTCCTACCTTTAATTAACTAGCCCCATAAATGATCAATACATTCTTGTCATTACAGGCTACCAAAGAAAATAAGGAGCTTGCCAAGAAGCTTCATAAAGACATGAATGCCAATTTTTTGGAGCATGCGATGTATGATATTAATGATGCACTGACATCTATCTTGGCGTTATGCGATATGGAACAGATGAAGAGTATCCCAAAAGTCAAAAACTACATTCAACGTGTGAATGAGTTGCTTGATTATGCACAAGTTTATCAGGACAAAACAATTTTTAATGTTAATCATGTTCTTAATAACGTAGTCGATGTAATTAAGGATTATTTTAAGGACAAAGTTAAAATCTCATACTCATTCAATCCTGTAAAAGCACTTGCAGAAAGTAATCAGCCACAATTAGAGCAAATTTTATTATATATTTTTGTTGAATTGATATCATTTGGTAAAGATGGTTCTGATTTGGAGATGTCCATCAAATTGCATCAAAAAGAGCAAGATGCGCAAATTATTATATCTAAGAATGTTTTTTCTTTTTCATCAAATGCTTTAAAGGAAATAGATGTATTACGCGAAAATTTTGTCGGTTCGATACAAATGAATCCTAAGAGTGAAGGTGTTGAAATTGATATCCGTCTGCCTTTATCTTTTAAAAAATCTCAAACCCCAACTCATTCGATAGAAATTACACCTAAAAAGCAAGTTTATAAGCCTGTGAAGTCTTTTAGAAAGGCTTGATTACCACGATCCGCCGCCTCCTCCGCCAAAACCACCACCGGAAAATCCTCCAGAAAATCCGCTTCCGCCTCCGCTACTTCCTCCCGGCCTTGATGCAAAGCTGGATTTTATTTGACTTGAGATACCATTGAGATTATTTACAAAAACCGGTAAATGAAAAGTTCTTTTATCTCCCTCATACCATTCGGGTGGTTTTTCAAATATATCACCAAAAGCTTTACTCCATTTTTTTGCAATGCCAAAGGTCATGGCGTAAGGAAGAAATTCATAGAACAAATGCTGCTTTTCCTGGAATTTGACTCGGTATTTTTCCGCTGTATTTAAATACATTTTAAATCCTTTTATGTGCTCATAGGCAAGAACGCCTTTTTCTGTTTTCTGAGGCATGAAATTAGCAAGAATCAAAGTCAAAATTCCGTTTATGATGAGAGCAGAAGGTAAAATTATGATATTAAGAATGAAAAATATAACTCCGATAAACAGAACAAAGATCCCCTTAACAACATATTTGGTGCGGATTTTTTGCGGAGACTTCGGGAAGTATTCTCTTTTTATTAATTCGTCATAAAGTATTTCTTTTAGCTTGGGTAATTTTGTATAAAATTTATTTTTTAAGCTTGAGATCTTTTTACTTTTAATACTTCCAAAAATATCTTTAAGTAATCTGCTTTCAAATTCACTTAATTCTTTTGGCATGCCTGGTTCTGGTTCCTGGCGGATTAATTCATAATCCTCGTTTTTAACATTAAATATCCACCATTTTTTACCGGGGATTTTTTTGATTTTTAAAAATCCTCTTACAGCGAGATCTATCAGGGTTGATGTAATATCACGCATATCCGCCCTTTCATCCCACAGAGACCCCATAAGTACCGGTGTGAGCTTATCTGGCGGTTCGTATTGGGGGATTATAGTTCCTCTTCCCCTTGGGTCACGGCCTTTTCTGTAGAAGTTGATAATCGGTTCAACTGCGATAAGAACAAGGGCGATTATACCCAGTATTGTAAGAACTGATAACCACCATGGGGTTATTGGTTCTATTAAGGCACCTTTTGGTATGCCGACTACGATGCTCAGCCCTTCATTTACTCCAAAAGATCTGTCAGCTGTGAATTCTGCAGTATTTCCAGAGATCTCTCCTTTGCAATCCTGCTCTGAAGTGCCGTAAGATCCGGTGTAACAAGTTACTTTACCTGCACTTGTTCCGGTTGGCAGATAGACAGTTGCGGACGTATTCGCAATGGATGTCGGCCAAAAGTTGCCTGTTACATTCCAATAAAGTTCATCATGTTCATCAAAGAATCTTATCCCCTTAGATATGTCGTAAGTTATTTTATATGTCTGATTTCCACTTATATATTTATCCGCATCGCCGATTCTAATCCTCGTTCCCTCTGAAAAAGATTCGAGTGTGTAATTCCATGGGTCGTTATTTTGATTCAGCACTTCTTTGATTTTGACTCGAATCCCCTGAGTATCCAGATCCCGAAAAATACCATGGCGGTCCATTGAAAAATTAATGTCGATCGTTTCTGTAACCGTAAAACTGCTATCTTCGTTAATTTGAATATCCGAGTGAAAATTATCTATAACAAATGCTTCATCCGCCTTGGCAGATAAGACAAAGGCAAAGAAAAAGGCAAGGGATAGGATTAGAATCTTTTTCATAGTTGTATGTTAAATCAATCCCATTATATCAGATGAGAGTGGTGCTCAGGAGAGGACTTGAACCTCCACGGCCATAAAACGGCCACTAGCCCCTCAAGCTAGCGTGTCTACCAATTCCACCACCTGAGCTCGTATCGGGAGTATACCAAAAGTTACTTCATTTTAGCAAGCAACTTGATATTTATGTAAAAGTATGGTATAATGAATAGATAACAATACAAATAATTATATATCTACAGCCAATGAAAAACGCTCTCAGGTTAGTTGAAACTAATGAAATACCAAAGGAAAATCATCTTGCATTGGCCGAAGATATAAAAAATATCGTAGTTGCAGTTCATCAGCAATTTCAATCCGGTGATTTAACAGTAGATGGGGATCTAAAGGGTCATCATTTGGTTGATGAAATTGCCATTGATAAGATCAAAGAGCATCTTACTACAATCAATATACAGGCAAATATTTATATTGAAGGACATGAGCCTATTATCCAAGGAGATGACCCCGAATTTTCAATTTATATAGATCCTGTTGATGGTTCATTAAATCGCGACTTAAGAGTAGGAAATCCATCTTGTGTTATAGCCATGTCATCACATAAAGAATCACAATTTAAAGATCTTGAGTTTGGGTACGTTTATGACCTTCATTCCGGAGACACGTATTATTCTTATAACGATGAAGCGTTTTATATTACCGCCGGGCATGAAGAGGCTGTTCAAATTAAATGTGATTCAAGTGTTCATAAACTTGAAGACGCCATTGCATATATTAATTCAGGATACGGCGCGGATTTCGCAAAACAGGAATTTTTAAAAACAGGTGTTTTAAGATTTCTTGTTAAGCATGTGAATGGGTTTGATAACACCTCTATGGAAATCTGCCAAATGGCACGTGGAGCTGCTCATTTGCGTGTTGAATCAAGGTCATATACAGATAGTAATAGAAAGAAAAAAGGCAGTGATCATGCAAATTTAATAGCTGCAATGACTATAGGTAAAGCAAGTGGACTTTATATCACCGATCTTGAGGGTAAGCCTCTCGATGAAGAAATGATCGATATTGATAAGGTACAAGATTTTATTTGTTGCAGTAATCCGGATTTATTAGAAGAGACAGTTGATAAAATAAGAAATAATCAATCACTATTATTAGAATCCATTTTAAACGAATTTCCCGAGCCAAAATATGTAGAAAAAGAAATATCAATAAATCAGCCCTCAGACGAAATTGAAAGAAAATTTCTTATTAAATCTCTACCCGATAACTTAGAACAATATCCACATAAGGAGATTATTCAGGGATATTTAGCTGTAACTGAAGATGGCACTGAGGTCAGATTAAGAAAGAAAGGTGATAAATATGTTCAGACGGTAAAGGGTGCAGGTGACGAGAAAAGACCTGAAGTCGAAGAGGAAATTACAGAAAATCAATTCAATAAATTTTGGACAATTACTGAAGGTAAAAGAGTAGAAAAAACTCGTTATGAAATACCCCATGAAAATGGAGTGATTGAGTTAGATATTTATCATGGAGACTTGGACGGTTTAATAACAGCAGAAATGGAATTTGATACAGATGAGGATGCAAAAAACTTCAATCCACCAAGTTGGTTTGGGGTAGATGTAACCAAAAATAAAGAATACAAAAATCAGAGTTTGGCCGTGCATGGTATGCCAAAAGAGGAGGATATTTCAGAAGTCCGTGAGCAGATTGAAAAAGTATAGATCTATTCAGCTTCTGCAAGTATAACTTTTACTTCCATTTCCTCTCCGTTCCTCCAGACTTTTAATGTAATTTCATCGCTTGGGCTTTTTTGGGAAATGATCATATGAAGAGGTCTTTTTAGCGTAACTTCTTCACCATCGACTTCTAAGATCACATCTTCGATTTGAAGTCCGGCAAGGTCTGCTGGGCTTTCCGGTACTACGGCAAATTCTCCTGTGTTTTCGTCACTGACGAGCAAGGCACCGCTTTTTACGTCGATCTGCAATTCATCCGCCTTTTCTTTATCCAGCATCATAAATCTGACGCCTAGGTATGGGCGGATGATCTTTCCATAGGTTTTTACGCTCTCAATAATCGATTTAATATCGTTGATCGGTATCGCGAATCCGATACCTTGAGCGCCTGCATCGATTGCCGTGTTTATGCCAATTACTTCACCGTTTAAATTTGTCAGAGGACCTCCACTGTTACCCGAATTAATAGCCGCGTCTGTCTGAATAAGGTTTACCAGGTTTTCTACTGAATATACAGAGCCCGCAGTTATGGAACGCCCTTTTGCACTGACAACCCCAGTCGTTACTGTATTTTCATATTCCGCCAGAGCATTACCGATTGCGATAACCTTCTGTCCGATCTGGATTTTATCGGAATCTCCTAATTCCGCTACGGAAAGACCGTCGACCGGTTCACCATTTTCGCTTTTAATCTGCAAGATCGCTACATCATTTATCGTATCCACACTTACAGCTTCTGCCAAATATTTCATTCCATCATTTAATATCACCGTATATTCAGCATCCGAATCTGCCACTACATGACGATTTGTGACCACAAGTCCGTCTGCCGTAACAATAAAACCACTGCCACCGCCGATTTTTGTCCTCTGTCTTCTTGCGTTATCCTGCTCATCATAGATATTAAAAAACGGATCATCGAATGTGAATATGCGCTCCTTATATAAAGGAAGGTCTTTTGTAATAATAATACTGACCACACTTGGGCTTATATCTTTAACTGTTTGGATGATAGACGAATCCTCGATATAGACCTGTTTTTCTATCACACGGGTTGATTCCACTTCTTTGTCAGACGTATTTAATTTAAGCAGACTTACAGTTAAACCGCCTCCTACGATTCCGCCTAATAATGCGACGATCAGGAGTGTCGTAATAAGTCCGAATGAGATTTTTGATTGTTTAGGCATTTTATTATTACAAGATTAGTTATTACAAAGACATTTTATTACAAAATTACAATCTGTCCAAGACAGAACAAAATTAATTGGTGAATATCAAAACAGATCCAATCCCATTCCCGAAGGCGACAATTATAATTGTCGCCTTCGGATGGTTGATTTATTTGTATTCAAACCAGTCACAGATAAATTTTGTAATCTTGTAAT
>JAUXFE010000055.1 GCA_030620215.1 Candidatus Peregrinibacteria bacterium | reverse complement strand
TTTGTATTCTTAAAGTTAAAGTATTTCATATGTTTTCTCCTTTTATTTACTATCTCTTTTTGCCTGTTTCTCCTCTTAAAAAGTTCGAGTGTTTTATTTATTGTTTACTAGTTTTGAGAATTTCAAATTGCCTGTTGTTGGCGGAATAAATGGAGCGGCAGGGTATTCATCTAAATCAGCAGATATCAAATTCCCCCTTTTTCTCAGGGTCTTGCCTATAATATTTATATCATAACTTGCTTCATCTTCAGAATTGTATTCTCAGGTGATTATTCCATTTATTGTTGTAAACTGAATTTTACAATCTTCAATTCAATTTATCTCTATTACATGTTCCAAGTTTATCAAAGTGCCCGGGTTGCTATATTTTTCTATGAACATTTATGTTCCTCCAATTAATTTTATCAATCTTTCAAAAAAGGCAAAAATGGCGAGTTCCTATATATATATATAGGAAACCGCCAAAAATGCTTTTTTTACTTTAAATATCTTGCTGCATGGTCTTTATTTACTCCCAAAACCTCACAAATATCATTCGAATTAAGTGAATACCCCTTATCAAGAAACGCTCTAACCAATTTTGTTTTAGTTTTATAATCATCGCCATGTTCTTCAACAAATTCACGGAACAATTCCCGATTATTTAACAGGGCTTTAGGTTCCCAGTCACGGCTTACCTTGCATCCTGGGAAATTATCTCCTAAAACATTAATCAGGTTTGCATCACGGGAGCACAGATACACATTTATCTTCTGATCTGAACTATGATTGCGTAATTGAGTTCTAAAAATCTCCTGAACCAGTTCCGTAACCATTTCATATACTTTTAAGGATTCAGCATTTTTATCATTAAACCTGCGAACTCGATCTTCAGTAGTTGACTGATAGGAGGATATTGCTCCGGTAATCGCTATTGTTTTGCTCAGGTAATAAGACTCGCCTTTATTTAATATCCCGGTACAGACGATATTGACATTATCAAGCAGGTGGTTAGCGCCTTTGGTGCTGCCATAATGTTCTATAGAGATATTCTCCACATTTTCCAGTTGTTTCTTGTATTCTTCTTCGTAATCCTTGTAACAGGCTACATATGTATTGCCCGATTTGGCAATTTCCTTAATATTTTCACTAAATTTTATGACGAAATCGGGATGCTCTGTATAGAATGCTTTAGAAAGGTTCTGGTCCATACAGGCGTTAATAGTCAGATTTGTATAGGGACGCAACTGGGGCAGATTCAGAAAGTAGAATTTATCATCTTTATAATCCGGATCTAAAGAAGCCGTTCCATCATAGATAAAAGTGGAGTAGTCTTGCCAGTAAATGTTACTATAGTGCGTAGTGCTTATTGTGTGATCGTGTCTAGAATAAAATCCGCCCTCACGAATAATATTTTCTACCAGACCCGGATATTCAGGATAATCACCGAGGTAATCGGCGCCCCATGCTTCAGTGAAATCTGTGGTCCAACTGAATTGAGGATTTAAAGGTTCAATTTGCTCAAAATCGGATGGTAATGCATAGCAATCCCGGATTGAGTTTACTGCCTTTAACACTTCAGAATAATATTCGGAAGTATATTCCTGAACGTCAGACAGCAGAGTGTCAAGCATCCTGGAATCTGTTGGTACATTTTCCACCAGTTGAGGACGCTCATCAATAAGCAGCATCTCCCGCTTATGCCACTTCGTTTCAAAATCGATTATGCTTGTTCCGACATATTGACCACCACTGACCTTCCATTTCCGCAGATTAGATAAAAGATTATTTTTGTCAGACATCTGAAACAGGCGACTATGAGAGATCACAACTATGGGATATTTCTGCTGCTCTGTAAAATTATATTTTACCCTGCAGTCCTGATATGAAACAGCACACTTTCGGCATTGACTGGGTCTGTAAACCGGATAGCCTTTTTTACAATCATCTTTAGAATATCCTTTCATAGCATAGGCATGGTGTTTTTCCCAACCGGTAGCATCATCGTAATTTATCTTTTTTGTAATCTCGTCAATTGTTTCCTGTCTCTCAACAACAATAACTGCCCCATAGTTTGGTTTGTGTTCTAACATATGTTTTATGTAAGCAATTATAAAAGTAGTCTTCCCAATACCCGGTACTGCCGGAATTACGATTGGCTTATCATTGTAAACAGGCGCCGACATGATCCTGGAAATGTCCCGCAACGCCTGCTTATGGGTTACGCCTACGGTTTGATTTCTGTTTTTCATGATCTTGACAATTTCGTCTGTGATATTCTGTTGATCTTTTGTAACAGGCAGGTTAGCAATCGGATAGTAATCCCTTTTTCCGTTTCGTTCAGGCAAATCCTTTACGGGATGATGATAAAAGTCAAGTGGTCTGCGATTTTGTTTTATGTTTACACAGCGTCCTTTACAAATACCGTTTTTGATCAGCCATTCACATGTTACCGGAAGATAACCGCGGCTAATTATCTGGCTTATCTGATATGCTGTGTAATCTTTATCATAATCATTCCAGTTCCTTGCGATAGAGCAAACATGATCAAAACCATCCTGACCAAGATTTATTAGAGTTGATGCAAGTGCAAATCGTTCATGGTGTGACGGATCCTTCCTGGATTGAAGTTTACCAAACACTTCACATCCTTTAAATATATCCTTTATATCACCATTGCCTTTGAACTCCTTTATACTTACTGGCTTCCCCGACAGTCTTCCTGTAGTGTGCTTTTTCTTTACTGAAGTGAATTTCTTTTTACCGCCATATTTATGGATTAACTCATCTTTTGTGTAGCGTTTGGTATAGTCAACATGAACAAGCCTTATGAAAAATGGATCATTAACATCTTTCCAGTGATAGAATCCGGGCAGACGATATACTCGCTCTGCTCCTATAGCCTGGGGATCTGTTCCAAGTTTTTCCTGCATCATTTTCTGCAGCGTCTCAAATTGCTGATTATCCGTTATTGTTCCTTTCTGAAGAAACCACATCGGTTGAAAACCACGCTTTGTTTCAATAATGACTGTTGGTTGGAGTTGCAGATTTATAAGGTTCTGAAAATAACCCTTTTTCAAGTCCGCTATTTCTTCCTTTGTGCCTTGAAAATCTTTATCGAGTGTTATTGCATTGTGCCTGGTGACAGATAACTTGGATCGCTTGCCCTTGAACATGGAGTTAGGCGTAAACCATATGGCTCTTTTCTCAGTATTCCGCTGCTTTAGAACTTCGAAATCGACTGTGTTTACAGAGCAGGGATACAGGCGCCTGTCCGCTTTCCGGTTTTCCTTCTGATCGTAGGGTGCAAATATTTCAAACTCTTCTTTATCGTGAAGTTGGGTTAATAGTTTAATAACTTCATTGTTAGCCACTCATCTGTAATTGGTTCTCATAATGTTTTCATAAAACCTCCTAATTATTATAGATAATGCTCTTCGCCAGCCGAATTCCCTGCTGGTACTCAATTGGCTCTATTGAGCATCGACGACTGTAATAGTCGCTATTTATTTTTTCAAAACGATCATTATCATAATGAAAAATATATTTATTCCCAATTTCTTCGATCTTTGCAGGTTGGATACCTTGTGAATAAAGGTATGCCACAAAGTAAAGATCATTTGATTTGTGTTTTTGTATATTCATTTTTATTTCTCCATGGTTTATAGCCTGGGGCGGTTAAGCCCCAGGCTTACGAATATGTTTATTTTATAGGTTTTAATGGTGTGCCTAATTCTATTGTACCATCCAATTGTATTTCATTAAAATAGTAACTATCATTACTGTACCTTTTAATTACATCTGCCAGACCATGTAACTTGATGACAAGATCATCAATATCACTAGCACTTGCCATAGGGCAGTGAACGCAAACATAAGTAATCATAAGATTACAATAATCTTTATGCAGAGATAACTTTTCGAAAGATAAGTCAGTATATTTTTTCAAACGTTTTGGTTTTGATTTAACCACTTGGCAATTATATTCATTCCCTTTTGTGTTAACGTGCCACATTCCATTTACATCTTCTGCGGCAAATTCATTTCCACCGTAATAGACGCGGCATTCATCTGTTGTATTAACTATAGGGTTTTGGTTTTTATATATGTTATCACTGCTGTCCGGACGTTGCAATTTTCAAAGGTCTCTAATTTGTTTAAATACATTAAAATATATAACCATATTTAGTGTTATCGATTTGAAACCGTATTTAAATTATTGCCATTCATTATTTAACATTAAAGGAGGGATGGCAAATGAATACGGGCAAGACAATATTTTCTCAATTAATGGATTATCTGCCAATGTATGAGTTCCGTCGCTGTGTAAAGACTTATCGAGGCAATTACAAGGTGAAGAGTTTTTCATGCTTGGATCAGTTTCTTTGTATGGCTTTTGCTCAACTGACATATCGTGATAGTCTGAGAGACACCGAGACATGCCTCCGAGCTATGCAAAAAAAACTGTATCATATGGGAATTCGTGGTCGTGTTTCTCGCAGCACGTTAGCTGATGCCAATGAGAACCGAGATTGGCGAATCTATGCAGATTTTGCTCAGGTTTTAATCCATATCGCAAGAGATCTTTACAGCGACGAACAATTTGGTGTAGAACTGGAAGAGACAGTTTATGCGTTGGATTCAACAACCATCGATTTATGTTTATCACTATTTCCATGGGCAAGTTTCCGAAAGACAAAAGGTGCAATTAAGCTTCATACTTTACTGGACCTAAGAGGCAATATACCTGTTTTTATTGAGATTACAGATGGCAAAATCCATGATGTCAATATTCTCGATATACTCATACCAGAACCGGGTTCCTTTTATATAATGGATCGTGGCTACATTGACTTTGGCCGTCTTTATTTATTACATCAGTACAGTGCATTTTTCGTTGTTCGTGCTAAAATAAATCTGAAATTCCGAAGACTGTATTCACATCCAGTTGATAAATCAACAGGTCTAAAATGTGATCAAATAATCGTACTTACTGGGCTGAATGCTACAAAAGATTATCCTGAAAAACTGCGTCGTATTCGATACTATGATGAAGAAACTAAAAATAACTTTACTTTTCTAACAAATAATTTAATGCTTCCTGCATTTACAATAACTCAACTTTATAAATGCCGATGGCAAATAGAGTTATTTTTCAAATGGATTAAACAACACCTCAGAATTAAATCTTTTTATGGTAACTCTAAAAACGCA
>JAUXFE010000069.1 GCA_030620215.1 Candidatus Peregrinibacteria bacterium | reverse complement strand
ATCGATGAAAAAAGGGCTAACACTGATGAGTGCTAACCCTTTAATATTAAATGTAATTTATTGGTGCCCCCGGCAAGGATCGAACTTGCGGCACATGGATTAGGAATCCAATGCTCTATCCACTGAGCTACGGGGGCTATTTATAATTATATTAAATAATTATAAGTAGAGCAATTTACAATTAATTCATTGCTCCGCTAAAGTTTAGATAAAGATTTTTCACAAAAAAGCAATTTTGTAAAGATTTAATTTAATACTTCCGGGATTTTTTCTGTTTATCATAAACAGGTCATGATATATTTATCAAATTATTGTAATAAACAAAAAAAAGTGTTAAAATTCAAACAATTTTAAAATCTAAGGCGAACTGGACAGCGAAGGCATTACAAAAAGAAATTTTGATGCAGGTTAAACAGGAAATCAAAAAATGAATGAGAGGCTAAAATGGGAACTATAACTATTAAAGTGCCGAAGGACATCTATATAGAATATAAAGTTGAAAGCGTTGAAGCTACAGAAAATCTGCTTGAGAAACTAAATGAAATAAAAATGAAATCCGAATCTGTTGAGTTGGACAAACTATTAGGACTATTTGCCGATGAAGCTGAACTGCTTGATCATGTTACAGAATCGGCAATGAAGGCACGTGAAAATGATCCACTAAGGGTTTCATGATGGATAAGATATTATTGGATACGGATATTTTTTCTGAGATTTTGAAGCAGAAACATGAGAAAGTCGTAGCCAGAGCAAAGCAGTATCATTCGTATTTCGGATTTTACACTATTACAACCATTACTGTTCTGGAAATCATTAAAGGATTTCATAAGGTAGGCCGTGAAAATCATATCGCGAGATTTTTATCAGCTATTTCCGGTACGGAGATTTTAACACTGAATACTAAAAGTGCGGAATTGGCAGGAAGAATTTATGCAGATCTGGAACGAACAGGACAACCGATCGGACGTGCTGATCCAATGATTGCAGCCATAGCATTGGAAAAAAATTTGGTACTGTCAACAGGCAATATTAGGCACTATCAACGTATTCAGAGCACGGGATACAATTTAATATTAGATAATTGGAAAATATAATAATACGTTAGCTGTGCTTTCATATTCCTCAAATTACCCTCCGCATAGAATTTCCAAACCGTTAATCCAAAAAAGTGCAGTCCCAAATTTACAATTCAGAGGCCATTGTGGGAAATAATAAAATAGAAATTGATATATTAATAAAAATTGCACAGGAGGAACTCGCCGAGTTAGATTCTAAACGGGAAAGAATCCTGAAACAGATTGAAACACTAAAATCTTTAAAAATTGAAGAAGCAGGAATTAATCAAACCGAGCCTTCCTTCATACCTTCAACCCATAAACCTGCTATAACAAACTCATCTTCCGAGGAGGATAAGATAGCTTTATTCCGTTCGCTTTTCAGGGGAAGAGAAGATGTATTCCCGAAAAGATTTGAGAGCTTAAAAACAGGTAAAAGCGGGTATCAACCGGCTTGTAGAAACGAATGGATAAAGGGCATATGTAAAAAGCCGAAAGTTAAATGCAAAGAATGTGACAACCGTGATTTTTTTCCAGTTTCAGACGAAGTAATTAAAGGACATCTATTAGGTGTTGATCTTCAAAATAAATCGAATCGCAATTTTACCATTGGAGTTTATCCGTTATTACTCGATGAGACCTGTTGGTTTCTTGCTATAGATTTCGATAAAGAATCATGGATGAAAGATGTTTCTGCCTTTATAGATACATGTGAACATTACAATGTGCCGGCAAGTCTTGAGCGTTCCCGGTCTGGTAATGGCGGGCACATTTGGATATTTTTTTCTGAACCAATTCAGGCTCAGTTAGCTCGAAAATTAGGTTCTTTCCTCATCACCGAAACAATGGAACATCGTCCTGAAATCGGATTTGAATCTTATGATCGATTTTTTCCAAGTCAGGATATTATGCCACAAGGAGGTTTTGGGAATCTCATAGCTCTGCCACTTCAAAAAGTCCCAAAAGAAAATGGCAACACTCTTTTTATTGATATGAATTTTGAGCCTTATCCTGACCAATGGGAATATTTATCATCTGTCAAGCGTATGAGTTGCGAAGAGGTAGAAAAAATAATCGAAAAAGCTGCAAAACGAGGACGTATTCTTGGCGTAAAAATGGTAGCATCGGTTGAAGAAGAAATACTACCTTGGTTGGAACCTCCTTCAAGACGAAGAAAAGAATCCTCGATAAAAGGCCTTTTACCTAAAAAAATTAAATTGATTTTGGCCAACCAGATTTACATAGAAAAAAAGTATCTTACCCCTTCCTTAAAAAATAGATTGATACGCATTGCGGCATTTCAGAATCCCGAATTCTATAAAGCCCAAGCCATGCGGTTTTCAACTTTTAATAAACCCCGGATTATCCATTGCTGTGAGGATTTTCCAAAGCATATTGGAATACCAAGAGGTTGCTTGGATGAGGTCCAATTTCTTTTAAAATCTTTAGGGATTAAGACTGAACTAATTGATGAACGCTATATTGGAAAATCCCTAAATGTTAAATTTCTCGGCGCTCTGCGGTTCGAACAAGAGAATGCCGTTGAGGCTTTGTTTAAACATGACACGGGTGTGTTATCAGCCTCTACAGCCTTTGGGAAAACAGTTATTGCCATAGATCTGATAGCCAAACGAAATGTAAATACTCTTGTTTTAGTTCATCGAAAACACTTGCTCGATCAATGGGTTGCTCGTTTGAGTAATTTTTTGGAGATTGATCCTAAAGAAATCGGTCAAATTGGTGGTGGCAAGCGAAAGCCAAAGGGGAAAATTGACGTCGCTTTAATTCAGAGTTTAAGTAAAAAGGGCGTTGTTGATGACATCGTAGGTAAATATGGACATTTAATAGTGGATGAGTGTCATCATATTTCAGCAAGAAGCTTTGAAATAGTCGCCAGACAATGCAAAGCGAAATATGTAACAGCCCTCTCGGCAACTGTGATACGAAAAGATGGTCATCACCCTATTATTTTTATGAATTGTGGGCCAATAAGATATAAGGTTGATGATCGAAAGCAGGCAGAACTCAGACCTTTTAATCATAAGGTAATAATACGTGGAACTGACTTCAGATTGCCTGATTCACTTTACTTTAAAGAAAAACTTACGATTAATGATTACTATGCGGCATTAATTGTTGATAAACAACGTAACAAAATGATCGTTGAAGACGTTATGAAAGCGATTTATGAAAAGCGGGTCCCTGTTCTTTTAACGGAAAGACGAGATCACATCGATATATTAGTTGAAATGTTGACCCCTATGGTTAAAAATAATTTTGTGTTAAAAGGTGGTATGGGGAAAAAACAAAGACAGAGCCTATTGGACAAAATGAGAAATCTTCCATATGATGAGGAAAGAATTATTATTGCCACTGGCCGTTATTTAGGTGAGGGTTTTGATGAAGCTCGACTCGACACTTTATTTCTAACGCTTCCGATCTCCTGGCGAGGGACGTTATCTCAGTATGCAGGACGTTTACATCGTGTTCATGATATGAAAAAGGAAGTAGTTATTTATGATTACGCCGACCTGAATATTTCAATGCTAAGCACTATGTATCAAAGACGATTGAAAGGGTACAAGGCAATTGGTTATGAAGTTGAAGAAACATTTTCAAAAAAATGATTTGATTAAACGGATTATTATGATAGTATGTTTTTGGTGAGCGGTGACTACCGAGTCCAATACCGGGTTTGAGGTCTTTGTCCGGGGCGTCAGGACTTGGTTTTAAGACCAGTAATCCTGTTATCAGGAGCGCCAACCTCATTGTAGCACCGTTTCACCAACTTTCCTTACTCAATCACCTCCTTTCATTTTTACCTTGAACCCGGTTACGAGAAATTAAATCCACAGTCTGAACATCTATATTTATCCCGGCATGCCTGGCAAACCTTTTTGTTGTCCAAGGTCTTTACGTTTAACCACGATAGCGGTAATGATGGACTGGCGCTGGTAGGTTTTATCAGGCTTGATTTTGGATTATGAAATCAGGGGAAATTGGGGAAGCTGACATAGGGATGTGCTCAAAGGGTGGCAAATAATATTTCCGGGCGGTATTAAAACAAGACGACCACGATGCGGATTCAAGGAGCGGAGATAAAGCTTAATATGGGCTTATGGAAGGTGTTAAAGAAATGGAATTTAATTATCAGTGGACGAAGGAGATTTGACAACGGTCAAAAATAGAACTTACTTGACATGATGCCACTAAAATATGATATCTGTAAATAAATTACTGTGTTGAATGGCAGCGATATTGGCAAGATCACAAAGGTTTTAACAAGTCCGATTTTCGTGAGGTATCTCAATATCACCACATGAAGATATTTTGAGGTTTGAGGGAAAAATTCCAACCTCTCTTCAGCTAAAAGTAAACATCATCATCTT
>JAUXFE010000097.1 GCA_030620215.1 Candidatus Peregrinibacteria bacterium | reverse complement strand
TCCACTTTTCCAAATACTCCCCACGCTTATCGTGATTATGAAATTTCAGTATGTCATCTGAAACAATAATGCTTGCTTCCGGGCCGAGCTTTTTCATTTTGTGCAAAGTTCTTTTCTTAAAGCTTTTTTTCAGAAGTCTTTCAATTAAATTTCCTAGTAATCCACCAAACAGCCATTCAAAAAATTTCTTAGCTCCGCTTTCTTTATCTACATACATATGTTTTTTACTGTCATCTGAGAAGTTAAGGCCGTATCCCTCTCTAATCCATGTTTCATTTTCCTTTTTGAATTCCTCATAAACCTCATCACCATAAATAGGAGAGAGGAGCTTTGTCCAATAAGCTAAATACGGATCGAGAGGTTTTATCTGAAGATGTTTCATATTCAATTTATTTGTTGTAACAAAAAAACTTAAGCAAAACCTGCCAGCCACTTTATTGCCATGACGGCGTACGCCATAAAATTGTAAAATCAGTGAGATGATCAACCGGGCAAGCCACATTCGTCCGGGTTTTATGACGATAAATAAATCGATATCCGATTGTTCGCTTGGATTGTTATAAGAGAGATTGTTGCAGACTGCGATCATACGGACGAATGGTACGGTACGCATATACTGGCCATACAGCTTTGTTCTATTCCACAGTTTTTCTGAGATAAATTTACGGGCTTTTCGGGTTTCAGTAATTGATTCCCGTCCCTTTAAAATAAAATATTCCTTTAGCTCTTCAATCTGTCCGTCTTCTTTCATTTCTCCCAGCACTCCTTTAATCTCTTTGATGTGCAGTGGTTTATCGTAGTTATACAAATACTCCTTAATTTCCTCCGCTGTTAGCGGGAAGTCGAAAAGGTCGAAGTAAGCGATGGTTTTTAGAATTGATTCTTTGAGATTCATGGTTGTATTTTAGCATATTTGTTATAATCGATTCATGAGCAAATCGCTTTCCAAAATCATCGCCAAATCTCCGACAAAACCCGGTGTATATAAGTTTTTGGATGAAGATAAGAAAATCCTGTATGTAGGCAAGGCAAAAGATCTTCGAAAACGCCTTCAATCCTACATCCGGCCTTCTGCCAAACACGGAGTTAAAATTGCAAAGATGCTGGAGTCGGCAACATTGGTTGAATGGACTGAAACGAATAACGAAGTAGAGGCTCTTATTTTAGAAGACAATATTATTAAGGCTGACCAGCCCAAGTATAACGTTTTACTTAAAGACGATAAGAATTTTCAGTATATAAAGGTTGCGATTGATAAGGATTACCCCGAAGTCTACACCGTTCGAAAAATTGAGAAGGATGGTGCTAAGTATTTTGGCCCGAAAACAAATGGGACTGATGTTCAGCGATTAATGGAATCTGTTAAGAAGATATTTAAGCTTTGCAGTGTTAAAAATATTAATTTGGACAAAAAGGGGAAGTCTCTTCAGGGTGCTAAGGTAGCCGTTAAAATCGGCAATACTCCTGCCAGCCGTCCTTGTCTTGATTACCATATAAAACGTTGTACAGGCCCTTGTGCAGGTATGGTTACACCTGAGGAATATAGAGAGCAGGTCGATCAGGCAATTGAATTTTTATCCGGTGATTTTAAACCTGCTATCGATGCCCTTAAAAAACAGATGAGGCAGTTTGCGGATGAAAAGAAATTTGAAAGAGCAACAGCGTTACGTGATCAGATTTACGCGATTGAGAAATCGGCCCAAAGGCAATTAATCACCGATACAAAACTGCCGAATAGGGATGTAATTGCTTATGTAGAGGATTTGGGTAAAAACTACTTCGTCCTTTTTCAAATCCGTGAAGGAAAGTTGATTAATCAGGAAAGATTTATATCCGAAGGGGGTGAGTCGCCGGCTGAAGTTATGGAGGCATTTTTGACCGATTATTATGGTCGTGCCGCTGATATTCCAAAAGAGATCATAATCTCCATAGAAGTTAAGGGCGTTAAGGTTCTGCAGGATTACATAAGCTCTCAAACTGACCACAAAGCTAAACTGATTCACCCGCAAAAAGGACAGAAAGATCAGTTGATCGAACTTGCCGAAAAGAATGCTCGTAGTTTTGCCCAACAAAGCAGAGTCCGCTGGATGGCCGATGAAAAGAGGGGAGAGAAAGCGTTAGAGGATCTAAAAAAAGCCCTTAAGCTCAAAGAGATACCTAAGAGGATCGAGTGTTATGACATCAGTCATACCGGTGGTACGGAGACGGTGGGGAGCATGGTCGTATTTAAAAAAGGTGAGGCATATAAGCCTGATTACCGTCAATTTAGGCTCAGATCTACAGTCGGTAAGATAGATGACTATAAATCAATGGAAGAAGTGATTACGCGCCGTCTAAATTATCTGCCTGTACAGTTGCCGGAGGATTATAAGATTAAGAAAGCGAAAAAGTCAGATTTCGAATTTATTGAGAAAACTATAAAAAAAGAATCTATTAATAATTTTGATCTGGATTACAAACAGTTTTATGTGCTTAAAAGGAGCAAGAAGCTGAAGCCCTCTACAAGAACGCTCCAGCAAAGCATTGTCGGCTTTGGACGATTACATTCTTTAAGTGAAAAAGTTGATGAAATCAGTTCGCTTTGGGTAGATCCAAAAGAAAGGGGTGGAAAATTTGGTCATCACATAATGACAAAGTTGATAGGTAAATCCAAACATAAGCGAGTCTATCTGGATTGCGTAAAACAATTTGAGGATTATTATCTAAAAATGGGATTTGAATCTATAAAACAGCCACCCAAAGAAGTTGCGGATAAGATTGTCCGATGTAGACAGTGCGCAGATATTGTTAAGCAGGCCAAGAAAATTCATGGTGATAAAATAGAAATAGTTTATATGGCCTATCAAAAAAAGAAAAAAGACCTGTCATTTATAACTCGTCCGGATCTGATTGTTATTGATGGCGGTAAAGGCCAACTTAATGCAGCTAATGACGTACTATTTAATAAAGGACTGAATATTTCAGTCATCTCACTCGCAAAAAAGGAGGAAGAAGTTTTTGTGCCGGGTAAATCCGATCCGATTGATTTAAAAAAGGATTCTGATGCAAGTTATTTACTTCAAAGAATTCGGGATGAAGCTCATCGTTTTGCGATTGAACATCATCGCTCATCCCGTGATAAAAAAATGGTGAAGTCCGGTTTGGACGCAATATCGGGAGTTGGACCAAAGATGAGAAAGAAGCTCTTGATGTATTTTGGTTCCGTGCATAAGATTAAAGAAGCACCGCAAGTGGTGCTTGAGCAGGTGGTGGGGGAGGAGATTGCTAAGAGGATTAAAGAACAACTTTAATCAATTCAAATAGTTTACGATACGTAAACAATCCGGATCCAAAATTTGTCCTACAATACGAATTTAACGTCTTTGTATTTTTGTTGTATCTTGGTCTAGAATTCAGGTTATAATGTTTGACAAAAATTTAATAAATATGTATACTAATATTCCGATGAAAAAGTTTTTAGAATCAACAGCATCGGGAGAATTGGAT
>JAUXFE010000015.1 GCA_030620215.1 Candidatus Peregrinibacteria bacterium | reverse complement strand
TAACCGCTGCTGTGGATAAAAAAATGGTGGAAGTTAAAAAGTATCCGATGGAAAAGCAAATATGGGTGCCGGCAAAAAGAAGCTTGCCTCAAATTGCAAGTTTTAAGTCTCCGATTATGGCTGTCGAAAGACAAGAGTTGCACTTTGCACCGAGTCTAATGAACAAATTATTTGTTCATTCTTCCACTACGGTCGGAATGACAAGTTTGACTCGGGATTTGGATTTAAATGATAGAAATGAAGAAGTAGTTAAATTACAAAATATATTAATCAAAAATGGTTATTTAACAGCTGGTTTAAATACAGGTTATTACGGTAATCAAACCAAATCCGCTGTCCTTAAATTCCAATTGGAGAAGGGGGTTGTTTCATCTGAAACAAGTCCAGGAGCTGGGCGTGTAGGGCCTAAAACCCGCACAGCATTAAACTCACTTTAAAATACTTTTAAGAGCAGTATTTAGCTAAAAAAGCCCCCGCCTTGGCGGGATGGCTTTTTTAGCAATGACCAATTACCAATTTCCAAATCCCAAATTTGCTGGCTCCACATTCACGGTACGTGAATGCATCCCGCTCAAGCGGGATAGTGCTCTGCATGGAGCCAGACAGGTCTGATGACCGATAAACAGACAGTTGTGGCTCCAGACAGAGCCCTGCGCTTCGCGCGTACCTGCGTTCCGCAGTTATGGAGCCAGCAATATGTGGGTTTTTAAAAAATTATGGCTCAGACAATATTGACTATAATTTAGATTTATGTTATAATTAATGTATAGTAACAATATTATTATGGCTAAATTTGAATTAATTGAAGAAAACAACGATATTCTTGTTGAACAAGTATCAAAACTGTTCGATAGTTCCCATAAAGAAATCAGAGAATGGGCGACACAAAATGCGCATGTAATTATGGAACTTGATCAGGAGACTGCTGAGAAAGTTAATAATTGTGCCAATTCTTTCGATTATCTAAAGTTGCTCACTGGTGAAGAGGTAGAAGATCCTAAAAATAGAATTATTGGTGAGTTTTTAAATAAACGATCTACTAAATATAGAACAGCCGCAAGAGCCCGCAGGAGGGCAAAGCAAACCATAGAATCGGCTGAGGGGGCTGAAGCCTAAATATTTATCATTTAATATTTTTCAATTAAGTTTATAATTGATTTATGCTTATTAAAGATATTTTAAAATGGGCGCATGAATATTTAATTCCAACATCCGATTCTGCGAGGTTGGATGCGGAGCTGTTGCTTGCGCATGTTATCAAAAAACCAGTCACGTTTTTACTTGCGCATGATGATACGGAAATTGGTTTTTTTAAATTATGGAAATATCGTCGTATGATCGGTCAGCGAAAGGATGGAATGCCCGTTGCATATCTTATTGGTCATCGGGAGTTTTATGGTTTGGATTTTGAGGTTAATAGGAGTGTTATGGTGCCACGGCCGGATACGGAGATACTCGTCGATAAAGTCGTCTTGTATCTCAATGACCAATGTCCAATGACCAATGACCAATTACTCTTGGACGTTGGAACTGGCTCTGCCTGCATTCCCATCTCAATCCTCAAAAACATACCCAACATCGAGGCTGTAGCTACGGAGATTTCTGGATCTGCAATGAAAGTAGCCAAGCGCAATATTAAAAAGCACGGACTGACAAATCGAATCCAATTATTTTCATCTGATTTACTAAAAAGCGTGCCTCGGGAGTTGTTTGAGGATCGCGAAGTCATAGTTACTGCAAATCTTCCGTATATCCCAAAACGATTTGCCGTTCATCCATCCACTAAATTTGAGCCGGATGTTGCGCTTTATGGAGGCGATGATGGGTTGGATATCTATAAACGTCTGATTAAAGAGCTCGAGGAGATTGAGCCACGGGCTATATTTTTTGAGTTATTTGAATTTCAGGCTGCAGTACTTGGTGCTCAGATGCCTGATTATGAGGTTAAATTTACTGAGAGTTTAATGGGGGAGGCGAGGTGTTTGATGATGGAACGGAACAATTAACATTTAGCATTTATCCATTCTCCGTAGTGTAGCTAAATCCTTCGATACACCACGTGAAAATAAAACATTTACAGAATTTACTACGAAGGATGAATCATTTAACATTGCTAGATGGTTTTTTTATGGTGAAATCACACCCCTTACCCTTGAGTTTTTGGCTTATTTTTGCTATAATATAATGATTATATAAATGTGGCTTGTGTCTCGTGACTCGTGACTCGCGAAGCACTAAGCACGAAACACTAAGCACGAAATAAAAATGAATACAAAAATAAAATCATTAGCAGTTGCTCTGTTAATTGCCCTGCAGGCAGTAGTTGTGCCGGTTATGGCGGACTTTCTCCCTGTTAGAGCATATGGAACGGATACAATCGCCGGATATGCATCTGCATTACGAACATCTATGATCAATCCAGGTCAGAATGTGGTGTTTGTTGTAGAGAAACCGGATATGTCTGCGGTTCGCATTCCTGCTCAGGCGGATTTAGAAGGAATAGCTGAGACTGATCTTTATGGCCATCAGACAAAGTTGGCAGGGGATTATCGCGTAGCTATCCTATTTCCCGGTTCAATAGAATCATCTCCACAGAATACTTTTAAGGTCTATCCCGATCAGGTGTCCGTCACACAATCAGATATGACTAGTACCAGTCAGATGATTACTGCAGATGGTGAAGAAAAAACGTTTATTACAGTGACTTTGTATGATCCATACAGAAATCCTATAAAAGATCACCAT
Organism: Candidatus Peregrinibacteria bacterium; assembly: GCA_030620215.1. The sequence goes on along the minus strand of JAUXFE010000015.1, from coordinate 6,875 downwards.
GTTCAATTAATCTCAAGTCGTGAAGATGATAAAGTGATAGCTCTTAATAACGGTGTGTCTGATGATGCCGGTCGTGCGAATTTTAAAGTAACTTCTAATTATTCAGGTATTTCAGTATTTACCGCGCTTGATACAACTCTAAATAAAGTTCTGTCCGATCGTGAAGAAGTCGTATTCTTTGCTCCGATTAAAGCCGATACCGCATTTGGTGGTAATTTGCTTTCTGCCAGTTTGTTTACAGCTGATATAGGTCAGGCAGACCCTAGTGTTCTGCCCGGTCCTGTGAATAGTTTTGATATAGAGGGCTTGCCTTCTATAGTTAAAGTGAACGCGGATCAAACCGTCACGGTTATCGCGAAGGATAAAGATGGCAACATTGCGAAAAATTATACAGGTACAATTTTATTTTCCACCCCCGATGATGAACATGCGGTTTTGCCAAACAATGGTGAGTATGCATTTAAAGAAAATGATCAGGGGCAATTTACGTTTAACTTAGCACTTCGGTTCACTAAAATAGGAGATCAGGTAATTCAGATATTTGATAAGGCAAACTGGAAGGTTTCCGGTGAACGTGAAGTTGAAGTAGTGCCGGAGAAAGCTGTGGTAATAGCTCCTGTTTCATCTACTCTGGCAATAAAATCTCCTGTAGATGGCGCTGAACTTGGTAGTAATCTTGTAATTTTAACCGGTCAGGGCGATCCGAATATTAATCTTAAAGTTTTTGATAACGATATAAAAATAGGAGATTCAGAAACTGATAGCGATGGATTTTTTAGTTATCAGGTACAAAATTTAGATAGCGGAGCACATACTTTTTATGCGATGTCCGATCTTGGCGATGTATCTCCGTCTGTTTCAATTCAAATAGATACACTGCCTCCGGTGCTTAATTATTTTGAAATTTCTCCGGATGGTGTGGTTGAGCCTGGAACATCTTTAACGATAACTGCTCAATCCGAACCTAATTTAGAAGAAGTTAAAATACGCTTACAAGGTGTTATAGAAATCCTGTCTCCATCAGATCCCGGAACTTATACGGCAACTGTTGCCGCTCCGGTTACAGATGGATCTTTCCCTGTAGATGTTATTATGATCGACAAACTCGCAAATAAAGCCGAGCTTCTTAACAAGGCAGTTGTTGAGGTCTCATCTCCGCAAGACACTCCTCCTCCGGTAATTACAAGTCTTGAAGGTGAAGCCGGTGATACTCAAGTCGTATTAACATGGAATGAGGTAACAGGCCATGAAACTGAAATTCAGAATTATCGAATTTATTATGGAACCGAGTTTGATGACTTGGATCAAATGACTGAAACAGAAGAGGCTGTTACAACATTGACGCTGGAAGAATTAGAAAATGACAGCCAGTATTTCTTTTCCGTTCACGCTGTTGATTCAAAGGGATTGGAAAGTGAAGAGGGTGGCACAGTGATTGCTGTTACGCCGGCAGCCCATGCTGAAGATGAGGACGAAGATGAGGATGAAGATGTGATTGCTGTTTCGCCAATAACTGTCACTCCCGGTACAGTTCAGGGAACTGTAGCAGGCAATACAGTTACATTAAGCTGGCAGCCTTTCATAGGTGTGCAGGCATATTTTTACAAAGTTTATTTTGGTCTATATTCAGGCCAGTATGATGATTATGTTGTAACTCCGAATAACGTTCCAACTATTACAGTGCAGGATTTAATTCCGGGTCTTACATATTATTTTTCGGTGGCCGCACTTGATCTTGCGGGCCGTGAAATTTCACCTCTTTCTCAGGAATTTGTAATGGTGCCAATGGGTCCTGGATTTCACGCCGCTCCTTCTGTTTATCCAGCACCACCTACATATGTACCACTACAGACCTATCCTGCTCCGCTTGATACAGCTCAGTTTCAAAAAGTTCCATCAACCGACAAAACAGGTCCTGAAGCTGTTTGGCTGATACTTATTTCTATGGTCGTCGGATACGCTTTATATCATCACAAACGAAAAGTCCTAAATAACTAATCAATATTCACGAAATGCTTAAGAAAGCCTTCCGATATATAACCAAAGATATTAAACGTATTCCTATTGGCATCAAACTGATAGTTTTTGTTATATTTTTAAGAACATTGGGATGGGGGTTTGTAGATCCGTTTTTTGCGATATATTTAGATGGATTTAGTGATAATTACACAATGATAGGAGCTTTTGTTTCTTTTATAAGTGTGATTTCTTTACTTACGGTAATTCCTCTTATACGCCTTGCGGATAAAGTGAAAGATGCACGTATAATAGAAGACGGGGAAATTTTTTATTTATTTACAATAATGGCCTATGTAGCGGCTGGATTTTTACACAGTTTGCCTGTTTTAATAATCGCCTTTATTTTAAATGGTATTGCTCATCCGTTTGTAATAGTGGGAGCTGAAGCATATATCAGAAAGCATGGACGAAAAGGAGGTAGTTCAAGAGCTTTTGGTTATTACACAGCATTGGGTAATTTTGGCTGGATATTAGGTATGGTTATCGCGGCGTTTCTGATTCCTTATTACAGTTTCAATACAATGTTTTTGTTTGTTTTGCCGAGTATTGTAATGAGTTTTTTTATATTGCCGAGAATCCGGGAAAGGGGACTCACATCATTCTTTCACGGACTTCGAAAATATTTTCATAAAACCGAAGATTTTAAGGGGATTATAAATGACTTCAGAGGCCTAAATCGTAAGATGCTTTTCTTTTTAATGCTGGCATTTTTTGATGGAATGATCGTGATGTTTGCATATATTTTCATTCCTCTGTTCGCGCTGACAATTGATTTAAGTTTAAAGCAAATTGCACTGCTTCTTACGATTATGTATGTACCTTTTATTTTTAGTTTTTTCTTTTCAGAAATTGCTGATCGTTCAAAGAAAATGAGTGTGATTGCTACAGGGCTTTTTGTCGGAGCTCTCTCATTCATTCTCCTTTCCTTTGTAGTCCATCAGTTATGGGTGGTAGTTCTGGCTTCGCTTATTTCTTTGTCAGTCGCGATAATCCGGCCAGCCTATAATGGAATTATAACTCAGCTTACTCCACGCAAGATGCTGGGTGAGATTTCCGGTCTTAACAATTTATTCGTCCGTTTAGGGCATATAGTCGGACCGATCTTATCCGGTGTGATAGCGGATCTATACAGTATACAAGTGTCCTTCTTCCTGATAGCAATTATTGCTTTTGGCCTCGGTATAATTACAATACTTTTGAGGGGGTATGAGTATTTACCTATGCAAGACGAAGATGTTAAACTTAAAATGACATAATTTAGTCTTAAGTCCTAAGTCTTAAGGAATAAGCTGAATCCTAAGCTTAAGACTGCCCCAAAGGGGCCACCTTGCGGCTTAATCCTTACTCCTTAATCCTTAAGACTAGTATAATTAAACCCAATCAAGACGTATAACAAAAACAATCTCATAAAAAATCCTAAAATATTCACCATCGGCGGAGCAACATTCGATATCTTTGTTCAGGCAAAAGATCAGGGTATTATGGAATTTGTGACTCCTGAAGAGCGGGAAAAATGGCTTTGCTTAAAGCATGGTGGAAAAATAAGAGTTCAGGAAGTAGTTGAAACATTTGGAGGTGGTGCGACAAATACAGGTGTCTCCTTTTCCCGAATGGGATTTGATACATGCATATGCGCTAAAATAGGAGCTGAGTATGGCGATAGGGTTATCGCAAATTTGAAAAATGAAGGCGTTAAAACTGATTTTATAAGAAAGACAAAACGTGATAAGACAGCCTTTTCTAATATCATCAATACCTTTGATGGTGATCGGACGGTTTTGGCTTATGCCGGTGCGAATAAATACTTTTCTGCTAAAGATCTGCCCGTAAAAGAATTGGAGACCGCAGATTGGATATTCCTAAATCATCTCACCGAAAAAAACAGTGAAATTCCTAAAGTACTTTTATCTGTTCTTAAAAAGAATCCGAATATCAAACTGGCATGGAATCCCGGTAAAGAACAGCTTGAGCAAGGTGTAAAAAAATGGAAGGCATTACTTGATAGAACCGAAATTCTTTTTGTGAATAAGGAAGAGGCAGCGTTATTTACCAAAAAGCCTTATCAGCTTGCCGGTGTAAAAAAAGAGGATCCCAAATGTCATATTCATACAGCTCGTAATTTTCTGCCACCGTATTCAGATGATGTAAGCGAAATTATGTTAGAGTTTTTTAAATATGGCGTTAAGCATGTGGTAATTACAGATGGCCGAAGCGGTGCTCAGGTAAGCGATGGCGAACGAATATATTTTTGTCCGGTTCTTTCCACTAAGCGTGTGGATACGCTTGGTGCGGGCGATTCTTTTGCCGGTGGTTTTACAAGTGCAATAATTTTAGGTAAAAATTTGAAGACAGCTTTAATCTATGGTACACTCAACGCGAATTCAGTTGTTAATCACTTTGGTGCGCAAAAAGGTTTACTTACAAAAACCGAAATGAACAAGCGCTTTAAAGCCCAGGATATATCTGTAACAAGTGCTAAGCTTCTGGATTAATTATAAAAACAAAAATAAAAATAATCATTTAACATAAAAACAAAAATGGCCAACGACAAACTTTCCAAAGCTATTGAAGCTATTGAGACCGCAGAATCGGCTCTTAAACTTGCTAAACAATTAGTCAGTGAAGCTGGTGATATTCCTATTAGTACTAAAAGTGACAGGCAATATGCAGATAAGGCGGCAACTGTTACCAAAGCCTCAGAAGGCAGAATTATCGAGGGTGTATTCGATGGGCAGAATATGGTTGATAAAAAAGGCACTGTTTACCCGGTTCCTGCTAATTATGCCAGTAAATCAAAACTGATTCCCGGTGATGTCCTTAAATTAACCGTAACTGAAGAAGGTAAATTCCTTTATAAACAAATCGGTCCGGTAGAACGCAGAACCGTTATCGGTCCTTTGGTTTATAACGATGGTCAATATCAGGTTTTAACAGATACTAAGGCTTACAATGTACTTCTCGCGTCAGTAACTTACTTTCGTGCTTCTGTTGGCGATGAGGTAACTATTATTATTCCAATGGATGATGCAGATTGGGGAGCAATCGAGGCTGTATTACCTAAATTTGGCGAAGAAGAAGATGAAATTGAGGAAAAGCCTAAAAAGAGAGGGAGGAAGAAGAAGATTGATGAGTTGGATATAGAGGCTGAGCTCGATATATAATTACAAAATTTAAAATTACAAAATTACAAAATTAATTTGTGATTTGATTTATTGTATGCCGACAACACATTAACCCGCGTCATTTCGACTAAACGGAGTGCACGGAGAAATCCCTGTCTAATTACTCATTTACTGATGGTAATTGATATTAAGCGAGGGATTTCTCCACTACGCGTTGCTCTGGTCGAAATGACGCGGGGAAGTGGTTGCTTAGCATACAACCTTCATCTACAATAATTTTGTAATTTTAAATTTTGTAATTTTGTAATATGAAATCAACAATTAAAAAAATACATGCCCGTGAGGTTTTGGATTCACGTGGTAATCCAACTGTAGAAGTTGAGGTTTTTACTGATGATCTAAAAGCATCTGCAATAGTTCCCAGTGGTGCGTCTACCGGTATGCATGAAGCTGTGGAGCTGAGGGACGGTGATAAATCCCGTTTTGGCGGTAAGGGTGTAACCAAGGCTGTAGAGAATGTTAATACTGTTATTGCCAAAGAGTTTCTAGAAGCAGAAGTCCGTAATCAACGCCAAATCGACCAGAGAATGATCGATATGGATGGAACTCCGAATAAGGGCAAATTGGGCGCGAATGCAATTTTAGGTATGTCGCTTGCCGTATCCAAGATTGCCGCTCAGGTCGAAGGAATTCCTTACTATCAATATCTCGGGAATCTCGGTAATAAAGGTGAGTCATTTTTAATGCCTACACCGATGATGAATGTATTGAATGGAGGTAAACATGCACTTCGTTCAACCGATTTACAGGAATTTATGATTATGCCTGTCGGTGCTCCAAGTTTCAAAGAAGCCTTGAGATATGGTGCGGAAACTTTTCATGCACTGAAAAAAATCATCAACGAACGTGGAATGTCCACAGCGGTAGGGGATGAAGGTGGTTTTTCACCAAGTCTTAGTAAAAATGAAGATGCGATCATCCTAATTATCGAGGCTATTGAAAAGGCGGGTTATAAACCAGGTGAAGATATTGGAATTGCAATGGATCCTGCGGCATCTGAATTCTATGAGGATGGTAAATACCAATTAAAAACTGAAGGCCGAGCTCTTACATCAGAGGAAATGGTCGATTATTACGCCGATTTGGTAAGCAGGTATCCAATTATTTCCATTGAAGACGGACATGCGGAAGATGATTGGGATGGATTTAAACTGATGACTGAAAGAATGGGGGATAGGCTTCAGATTGTCGGTGATGATCTATTGGTTACAAATACAGAACGTCTTAAGAAGGCAATTGATGGTAAAAATTGTAATTCAATTCTTATTAAATTAAATCAAATAGGAACATTGACCGAAACAATCGATGCTATAAATATGGCGCATGATGCCGGATTTACATCTGTTGTATCACATAGAAGCGGAGAGACGGAAGACACAACTATCGCTGATCTTGTTGTTGGCATGGGAACTGGGCAGATTAAGACAGGTTCACTTTGTCGAAGTGAAAGGATTTGTAAATATAATCAGCTGTTAAGAATTGAGGAGAGCCTTTCTGATCCAAAATTTCAGGGGAGAATCAATTGATTCGTGCTTTGCTGTGGCTCGTGCTGACGCTGTGGCTCGTGCTTCGCTGTGGTTCTATTTTATTGTGATGGATTTATTACTAATAACAATACAATAGTACAACAGCGAATACTCGAGCCGAGCCACAGGACTCTGAGCGAAGTCGAAG
>JAUXFE010000096.1 GCA_030620215.1 Candidatus Peregrinibacteria bacterium | reverse complement strand
CCAAATTCACCTCAGGATCTGGTTAATAAAATGAGAAACAATGAATCCCGCCTATTTATTATCGGATGGCAGGCGGAAGATGGTGATTCTCAGGGGTTTTTAGACGCCTTTGTTCATAGTGATGGCGAGTTTAATGGCGGACGTTATAAAAACTCAGAAATGGATAATATGATTGAAGAAGCCAGACAGGAAATGGATCCTCAAAAAAGACTGATATTATTGCAAGCTATAATGAAAAAATTGGATGATGAATTAATTGGTATTCCGCTATTTGAATCATCCAGACTTTATGCTGTGCAGGAGGATGTCGTTTGGGAGCCGAGGTTGGATGGGTTGGTGTTGGCTGGGGAAGTTGAGTAGGTTGTAGGTGGTAGCTTCTTAGGTTCTTAGACCAATATATAAGCTAAAAAGCTAAAAACCTAAAAAGCTTTTTAATTGTACATTGATAAATCTGATGTTATGATGGCCTTTAGTTATCATTAATTATTTAAATTATGTCCGCGCCATTATATCAATCCCCAAAAGGTGTCCACGATGTTCTACCTGATGATCATCTGTATTTTTCATTTATTAAAAAGGTAGTGCGTCATCATTGCCGAAGGGCTGGTTACAGGCGAATTAGCACTCCGGTGTTCGAAAATGTGGAGGTTTTTACAGGAAGTATTGGGGGTACTTCCGATATTGTTGAGAAAGAAATGTTTACGCTTGAAAGCAAAAGCAGTAAAAAATACGCATTAAGGCCGGAAGGTACTGCTGGTGTTGTACGCGCTTATCTACAGCATGGAATGCAGCAATTGCCCAAGCCTGTGATGCTTTATTATGTCGAATCTTTCTTTCGTTATAACCGCCCGCAAAAAGGCAGATATAGGCAATTCCATCAGTTCGGATGTGAGATAATCGGTGAAAGCGACCCCGCAATTGATGCTCAGGTTATCTATCTCGCCCATAAAATAAATCAGGATCTAGGTGTAGCAGATAGGCTTACACTCCAGTTAAATACTATTGGATCGATGGAAGATCGCACAGTGTATAAAGAAGATCTGATTAATTATTACACCGGCAAAGAGCGAAGTTTATGTGAAGACTGTAAAAGACGGATGAATGAAAATCCTTTGAGACTTCTTGATTGCAAAGAGGAAGATTGCCATATTCTTGCTTCTATGGCACCAAAATTTGCGAACGTGATCAGCGATGAATCCAAAGAACATTTTGAATTACTAAAGGAATATTTGGATGAATTAAAAGTGCCTTATGAGCTCAACCCACTTCTCGTCCGCGGATTGGATTATTATACCCACACGGTTTTTGAGTTTTGGAGCAAAAGCGAAGGTTCTCAAAATGCGACAGGCGGTGGAGGCCGTTATGATGGATTAATCGAACTTATGGGCGGTCAGCCAACTCCTGCGATAGGTTTCGCAGTTGGTATGGAACGAACTATTGAATATATGAAAGAGGCCGGTATACGCCCACCAAATAAGGATGCCGTTGAGATTTTCATAGCCCAACTTGGTAATGTAGCAAAAAAGAAATCATTAACCTTAATTAATGGACTCCGTGAGCAAGGTCTTAATGTTGTAGGTGCGGCAGGTAAAGGTTCCATGAAATCACAAATGGGTTTATCGGATCGTCTGAATGCTCAATATTCACTTATTCTAGGGCAAATTGAGGTGCAGGAAGGAACAATAATCCTCCGTGATATGAAAAAGGGAAGTCAGGAGACCGTTCCATATGATGGAATTGTAGATAAGATGGTGAAATTGCTTGGGAATAATCCGTTGAAGAATAAGAAGTTGTGGGAGGAGTAGTTCGCTACGCTCGAATTTTTAATTTTTAATTTATAATTTTTAATTGAGCAAGAAGATATACGGTATAGTAGGCCATCCAGTATCTCATTCACTCTCCCCCGCGATGCACAATGCGGCTTATGAGGCAGAGGGGATAGACGCTGAATATAAGTTATTTGATATTGATCCGGACAAACCAGAGAATCTGGCTAATTTTTGCTATGAGACTGATATAAATAATATTGCCGGTTTTAGTGTAACAATGCCGTATAAGCAGGAGATTATGAGATATATGGAAGATTACGATCCGCTCGCTAAAATCGTCGGTTCGGTGAATACAGTAGTAAATGAAGATTCTAAATTGATCGGATACAACACCGATACAACGGGAACCATACAGGCTTTGCAGGAAAAAACGAAACTACCTGACAAAAAAATCCTTATTATGGGAGCTGCCGGTGCGGCACGGGCAATTGCCTACGGGCTGAAAGAATTCGGGGCGGACGTATATATCTTTAATCGAACTAAAGAGAAGGCGAAAGCTCTGGCGGATGAATTTGATTTGGATATGATTGATTTTCTTCAGATTCCCAAGGCAAATTTTGACATTATCATAAACGCGACATCTGTTGGTATGAAGCCAAATACAGGAGAGAGTTTGTTACACGCGGATCAGATTCCAAAAGACAGTATAGTAATGGATATTATAGTCGTTCCAATGGAAACTCAGCTCTTAAAAGAAGCCAAAAAAGCCGGCGCGGATACGATTAGCGGTGAGCGGATGTTATTACATCAGGCATGTGGGCAGTTTGAGATATGGTTTGGGAAAAGTGCTCCGATTGAAGTTATGGAATCTGCGCTTTATGAAAACTTGGAAAAATAACCCACTTTGCTGGCTCTGTGGCTCTGTTTTGAAGTAAATAGATTTTTTCTTGCTTTTTTGTCTATTAACTGCTATATTAGTAGTGTAATTAATAACACTACTAATTATGCTACTAACAGGCAGTCAAACCGCGGTCGTTTCGTCCACCGACTTAAAACGGAAATATCAGGATGTCATCGATTTACTAAAAAAGAATATGATGATAATTGTGACTAATCGTAACAATACTGAAAGTGAAGCAGATGGTATTCTTTTGCCGTATTCGGAATCTCTGATTAAAATAATTGAAAATATCATAGAAGATATGGAAATGAATGCCAATAAAAATGAGCTAATCGAAGAGCTTGATAAAAGTTACAAATCAGGAAAGAAAAAGAAGATACCACTCAATTCATTAATAAAGTATGTTTGAATTTTTCTTTACACCATATGCCGCAAAACAATTCAAAAAACTTCCTAAAAGTGCTCAGCTCAGAATAAAAAGAAAATTGTATTTTTGGAGTAAGCAAAAAAACCCTCTTAAATTTGCCACAATTCTTACAGATTTTGGATGTGCAACACATCGTTTCAGAATTGGTGATTACAGAATTATTTGCAGAACAGAGAAAAAAGAGCTTATTATTCTTGTGTTAAAATTAGGTCATAGAAAAAATGTCTATAAAAAATAAAGTTCAGCAAATCATCAAAATCCTAAACAAACTTTACCCAAAAGTCCCTATTCCCCTTAAGCATAAAAACCCATTCACGTTGCTTGTTGCAGTGCTGTTATCCGGACAGTCAACGGATGTGTCAGTTAATAAAGTGACGCCGATCCTTTTTAAAT
>JAUXFE010000042.1 GCA_030620215.1 Candidatus Peregrinibacteria bacterium | reverse complement strand
TTACTAAAGTCAATGTTTTATGCAATCACTACTCCTGCTCAACATCCACGGCTACAACCTTATTATGATTCCATGGAACATTCTTTTGGCACTCATACCATGCTGGATTGCATATTATCTCGCAAAAGGAGTTGGAAATAAAAAATGGAAAGATTTAAAAGGACAGAAAGTTTCTTTTATGCTGATTTTTTTGATATGGCTTTTTACTTTTCCAAATACTGCCTATTTATTTATGATTCCCAGACATTTGGTAAATTATTGTGATGATTTCGACAGGTATAGAGTTTGTCTGGACGGCTCGTGGAAAGTTTTGTTCTTTTTCACTTATGCAGTAATTGGACTTCCGACTTTTTATTATGGACTGAATAAGATGGAGAAACTTTTTAAATCGATGTGCGGAAAAATCTATGCGACTTATTTGCCGATTATTGTAATCCCACTGACCACTATCGCTGTAATGTTTGGACTTTATGAGAGGTTTAATAGTTGGGATGTTATTTTCCGTCCACTTGGATTGTTACGGACTGTTGGTTCTTATTTTACGGATATGATTATGCTGACTGATTTTTTGGTGATTACTGTTTGTTTGTACTTTATTTATTATGTAATCCGTGGCTTATCCAATGGCTAATCCGTGGCTAATCCGTGGCTAATCCGTGGCTAAGCAATCGGACAAGCAATGGATAGGCAATGGATAGGCAACCGGATCAGCAACCGGAAATATGATCAGAATCCATTTAAAAATCACCGGCAAAGTACAAGGCGTTTTCTTCCGCGCTCATACTATTGAAAAAGCGGAATCACTCGGCGATATTACTGGCTGGGTTGCCAATAATGCTGATGGGACGGTGGATGTTGTTGCGGAAGGACCGGAAAATAAGATCAATGATCTGACGGATTGGTGCCGTAGTGGACCAAGCACATGTGAAGTTAAAAAAATTGAGGTGGAAAAACTTACTTTTACTGGTGAGTTTTCTGAATTTTCAATCCGCTATTAATTAGTTTTTAATTTTTAATTTTTATTTTTTATTGTTTGGTATACTATTGTATCGAAATAAAAACTATAAAATAGAAAATAAAAACTAAAAGAAATGGTTTCCACAAAATATCCGATCCTGATAACAATCCCCCATTGTTCAACATTCGTGCCTGCAGATCTCAGAAGGATGATGACTCTTACCGATGCACAGATTCGTAAAAATTGTGATCCATTTACAGATATATTTTTTGATATATCTAAGGCGTATGTTGTTAAAGCCAGAATTTCTCGATTGGTGACGGATTTAAATCGGGCGCCGGATGATATTGAGATGGAATATCAGTTATCTAACGATGGTGTTGTTGTAAGTGTGGATCTTGATGGTAATCCGATTTATAAAACCCCGCCTGCTATTGAAACCATTTCCGAACGTGTGGAAAAATATCACAATACTTTCCACGACAAAATCGATGAATTAAAAAAGAATGTTAAGTTCTTAATCGATGGGCATTCCCATAGAAGCGTCGCTCCGAATACGCGAATGGATGCTGGCAAAGAGCGCGCGGATATAATATTGGGTAATCGCGATTTCACCACATGCAGTCGTAATATAACAAAAAGAGTGATGAACTTTTTCAAGGATCGTGGCTTTTCTGTTGCAATAAATTATCCGTATAAAGGCCGTTATTTAATTGGATATCACTGCTCACGCAAAACATTCCCAGGCATTCAGATCGAAGTGAATGAAAGATTATATATGAATGAAAAAACTCGCCGACCCTACAAAGAAAAGATAAACGACCTTCATATAATTATGACTAAGTTAATCGAAGAAATTGATCAGGAACTGGAAAAAACAACTGAGTCATCAAAGACTAAGAAACAGCAGGCACTTTTTTGATTACTTATTGGTGATCTGATTGTTGATCTTGTTGGTATTATTCAGGTTTACAACAATTAGGTCTCCAATTAGGTCACCGTCCGAAGGACAGATCTCCAACCAGATAAATAGGCAGCAAACATTAATTTAAGAACTCCTCCAAATCATAACTCAATAAGGTCGTATCCCACGGTCTGTTATGTATATTCACTTCACCGTCACCTGTATTAAATTCGACGCCATTGAACACACGATATTTCATAAAGCGGTATTTGGCGTATAGATTTGGAGAACTGGATACAAGCGCTCTGAAGTCTTCGTTATGCAGAACGTAATAAGTGTAAGTTTCTGCAAAATCCTCAAATGGATCGCTCATTGCATAACCCGAAACGAAATCCAGATTACTGGCTGTTTTTTTCAACGTATTTTCATTTTCCCAGCTGATGCGGTAAAAATCGATACTTGGATCGGTGATATAAAGTGGGTATGAACCATCTTTAAAATTGCTGACTTCTTCCTCATTTTTGTGTACTAAAAATCCATAATCCACATTGTGCGCAGTCTCGTGAACGAGCACTCCGATGAATTCCTTTTCATCCATTCTTACTCCACGGAGTATTATAAGATTATTACCGCCAAGCCCGCGATGGGCATTTGTATCGTAATCTAAAACAATATCTTCAACAGTGTTAACGTGATCGGTTGGGAGACTGTCAAATACTTTTTTTATCCGCTCTTGCAACGCGTTATTTAAGCTTTCCTGTGAATCATTAAAGTGGCGTACAGAAAAATCCGGCTGTACTGTCTCTTCTGAAACAGCATGAGTTATTTGGACAGGCTCTTTTGCCATTACCTGAATATCGGTAGACATGGTCTTCCAAACAAAGAAGGATAGAACCTGAATGGCCAAAAAAAGAGTAATTGCTTTAAGTCGCATAAATAAGCGGTTATGCCCCTTCTCTTTAAATTGGATTATGCGACCGTAGCTTAAATTATTTTTTTACTAAACAATTCCATAAAAGCTTCGGAGCATTATATGCCAATTCATTTAAGCGGAGGCGTATAAATGACTCTTTTTTATGTTTGTTTTTGCCTCTTTTTTGAGGTTGGAGGAGTAGATTACCACTTTTTTGGTATTTTGTCAAGTATAATTAAGCGTGTTGAATTGTACTTTTTTTGTGAAGCTAACGTGTTACTTGATATGAAAACTTGAAAACTCAATTTACTGCTTCGCAGTAAAATAAACTTGAAAAATTACCCATTTGCTGGCTCCATGCCTGCGGCACGCAGGTACGCGCGAAGCGCAGGGCTCTGTCTGGAGCCACAACTGTCCGTTTATCGGTTGGGCAGACTGTCTTGACTCCATGCAGAGCACTATCCCGCTTGAGCGGGATGCATTCACGTACCGTGAATGTGGAGCCAGCAATGATTTTACATTTTCATTTTTTCAAGTTTTCAAATTTTCAAGTTTAACTGCCTCATCAATCTATGATTATGCAAATGGCATCACAAAACTCATCATAGTTTTCAAGTTTTCAAATTTTCATTCCTCCTGTATCGTCATAACGTTATAAAACTCAAAAAAAGCATGTCTATTGCCCGAAAAATCCTCGAAAATACGTTTATACAGGTACTTGGTAAATTAGTTACAGCCGGTCTTTCCATTATTGTCTTGAAGATAATTTCGGGTTATCTGGGTACATCCGGTTATGGTGATTACACAACTGTTTATCAATTCCTGGCTTTCTTTGGTATAGCGGCCGATTTTGGTATATATACGATTACGGTGAAAGAAATGTCAAAGGATGAAAGCAAGATTCCGATGATTTTGGGTAATGTAATGGGGCTTCGTACAGGACTGGCGATTTTGACGATGGCTGCGGCTGCAATTGTAGCTTTTATGATACCAGTTTACGCAGATACTGTGATTCCAATGGGTATTTTAATAGCTACTTTGGCTATCTTTTTTGCTTTGCTGAATGGAACAGTCAGTAGTGTTTTACAGGTTCATTTAAAAATGCAATACGCTACCATTGGTCTGGTTATAGGGAAGCTTGTCAGTGTTATTTATATGGCTGCAGTGGCCTACATACTATTTACGCAAGATCCGGTGGGTGGTTTTAAGCATTTAATTTTGGCAGGCGTGTTCGGTAATTTTGTAATGTTTGGAATCACCTCTTATTACGTTCACAGATATTCAAAAATTACTTATAGATTTGATTTCGGTTTTTGGAAAAAGATCTTCTTTACCTCTCTCCCTTATGGTGTGGCTCTTGTATTAAATACGATTTATTTCAGACTGGATGTGATTCTGATGACTTTAATGCTCCCTCATACGACCACTCTGGCGGACGGTACGACTCAATGCTCTCAGGCAATGTGCGGTGATACGGAAGTTGGTTTATATGGTGTGGCTATGAGATTTTTAGAAATGCTTGTGATCATTCCGGTTTATTTTATGAATTCGGTACTCCCTGTTATGACGAGATTTATTGAGGAGCAGAGTAAACGGATTAAAGAGCTCATGCAGTATTCTTTTGACTTTTTGGCAGCTACTGGCATCCCAATTCTTGTCGGTGGATTTGTACTCGCCGTGCCGATTATTATGTTTATTTCGGATGCTGAATTTGTGGGTGGAAATACACATATGTACGGTTCGGATATGGCAGTACGGATTTTGATGTTTGCAATGCTCTTTTCATTTATTAGCACGTTATTTGGATTTACGCTTGTGGTGCTGAATAAACAGGTAAAGTTGATGTTTGTTAACGCGGGCTGTGTACTTTTAAACCTAGTTGGGAATTTGATTACTATTCCTTATTGGGGGTTTAGAGGAGCGGCAGTGACATCGGTTGTTTCGGCGCTTTTTATAATTATTTTAACCGGATGGATAGTTAAAAAATCCCTTGGGTTCAGCCTCTCTTTAAAAACTTTATTTAAAATCATTGTCTCCGCACTTGTTATGGGCTTGGTGGTATGGAGTGGGTATTATTTAATGAGAGATATGTGGTTTGTATGGCAAATTGCTGTATTAATTCCACTTGGAGGCGCGGTTTATGGAATTATGATTTTACAAACAAAAGTTGTTACGCAGGAGATGTGGGGGTTGCTTAAACGATAATTAAAACTGTATCCTCAAACTCAAACTGGAACTCAAACTTAAGTCGTAGGTAGTGTCAGTTTCAGTGCCAGGATACAGGATACAGTGTTAAATTATGTACAAACAGGAACAAGCACTAAAAGCAAAGGGATACCAGCACATAGCCGGGGTCGATGAAGCCGGCAGAGGTCCGCTTGCAGGCCCGGTAGTTGCTGCTGCAGTAATTATGCCTGAGGAATATAAAAATGAGCTAATAAATGACTCAAAACAGCTCACAGCCATGCAGAGAGAGCAGTTATTTGTCGAAATTAGCAATAATGCCCTTACTTATGCTGTAGGGGTCGTTACGCCCTCTAAAATTGACGAAATGGGCATCTTAAATGCTACCAAGCTCGCTATGCGCCAAGCTATTCTAAAACTCGATCCTACGCCCGATTTTATCCTCACAGATGCCGTTCCAGTGAACATTATGGATATTCCTCAAATGCCGATAATTAAAGGTGATGAGAAGGTTTTTAGCATCGCCGCTGCTTCGATTATAGCTAAAGTCCATCGGGATCATTTGATGGTTAAATATGACAAAAAATACCCCAATTACAGCTTTGGAGATCATATGGGGTATGGAACAGAGGTACATTTGAGTGCTATTAAAAAGCATGGTGCGTGTCCGATTCACCGACTTACTTTTTCGCCATTTAATTCTGGCTAACGCCGTGGGTATGCTCGAGTACGAGCGTAGGGCTGCCTTCGGCGTGGGGCTGCGAGATTACTTGCGTGGGGCTGGGCTATCGCCCGTGATTCCTATTTTATTATGGGTGGATACTTTTAATAAACCCGTCAAAAAATAAAATAGGACCACGTCCCGTAATCGGGACAGCCCTACGTTTGTACTCAAACAGCCCTACGGAGCGATAGCGACAGCCCTACGCGAAGCAGAACTACTGATTTATCTCATGAGGAATCAGATTTTCTCTCTCATGTATCCCTCCACCCATTATTTTCAATTCATAACTAATATCACCATAAATCTTTTCCATTCCGGACTGTAAATGATGATCACATTCCTCACCTTCCAGTTCGTGCAAAGGCCCTGCATTATCTACGTAGATAGTTAGATGATTGTTTTCGAATTTCAATTCCTTAACATGGCTCTGCACTAAATGACTAGTGTGAGTGTTTGTAATTGCAGAAGCTAGTTCTTTTATTTTATGT
>JAUXFE010000010.1 GCA_030620215.1 Candidatus Peregrinibacteria bacterium | reverse complement strand
GATAAATGCGGTACGATGCTGTTTCCCGGCGACACACGTTGCCGGAACAAGAAGAAGTGCAATGCACAATTTGAAAAAGCATGAGTTCATCTAGCTATCAAATTAATGGAAAAGGATGGTATAAAAACACCCCTTTTCCTCTATACCTACGACAAAATAACTCCTTGATTGACGAATAAAGAACAGAGGAGTGTTGATTTTTGATTTGATATAAATAAACTTCAGAAATCAAATATCGTTAATCAATGTTCGTCAATCAAAAAAAATATGATATCGTCATTTCGTAACACTGTTAGAATGATTGATAAAAAAATATTTAGAGCATATGACATCAGAGGCACCTATCCCGATCAGGTAAATGCGGAGACTGCTGAGTTAATCGGTAAAGGTTTTGGGACGTACTTACATAGGAAACTCAAAACTCTAAATTCTAAACTCAAAGCAAACTCAAAACTACAAACTCAAAATCCCAAAGTAGTTGTTGGGATGGACTGCCGGACACATAGCCCTGAATTACATGAAGCATTTGTAAATGGACTATTGTCTACGGGGTGTGATGTAACAAATATCGATAAATGCCCTTCTCCTTATCTATATTTTGTTAATACAAATGGCAAATTCGACGGAGGATGCGTTATAACCGCCAGTCATAATCCAAAGGAATATAATGGGTTTAAATTAATTACCCAAAATGCTCATGCAGTTTTTGGTGATGAACTTCAAAAAGTCTATCAGATAAGTGAGAAAGGAGAATTCCTATCCGGAAGCGGTAAAAAGGTAAGCGCTGATTACTATGATTTTTATCTGCAGAAAATTAAAAGCATCTTCACTTTCTCCCGTCCTCTAAAATTAGTTATTGATACTGGTAACGGGATTGCCGGCATTATGTATCCAAAGATTTTAAAGGAACTCGGTCATGAAGTTGTGGAGCTTTATACAGAGCTTGATGGCACTTTTCCAAATCACGAAGCCGATCCTATTGTCGAAGAGAATGTTGAGGATTTGAAGAAAAAGGTTTTGGAGGTCGGTGCGGATATAGGTCTTGCCTTTGATGGTGATGGAGACAGATGCGGAGTGATAACGGAGAAAGGAGAATTTGTGAACGCGGATAAGGTTCTGATGTTACTTAGTAAAGATGTTCTATCCAGACATAATGGACGATCAATTGTGTTTACGGTTTCCAATTCCCAGTCACTTTTTAATTTGGTCGAAGAATGGGGTGGTAAGCCTGTGATGTGTGAAGTCGGCCATTCTTATGTGGAGGATGCTATGACAAAGCATGACGCTATTCTTGGCGGTGAACAATCCGGCCACTTCTTTCTACCAGAGGATTACTTTCAGTATGATGACGCACTTATTACGTCGTGCAGGATATTGATGATACTTAGTGAATCGGACGGAAAGATTTCGGAATTGTTTGAGCAATTTCCAAAAACCTATGACCAGCCGGAGATGCGTCCGTTTTGCCCGGATGAGAAAAAATTTGAAATACTAGAGCAGGTTAAAGAATATTTTAAAGATAAATATCCAAACATCACAATTGACGGTATACGCCTTGATTTCGGTAATGGCGGTTGGGCAGGAATCCGCGTAAGCAACACAAGTCCCCGCATTTCAATAACTATGGAGGCACAGACTGCTGAGCATCTGAAGGAGATTAAAGGGATAGTATTGGGACATCTGAAGAGTTATGAAGAGATTGATTGGAATAAATGACAATTCACAAACTGCTAAAACCAAACCAAGTTTGTCATCCCGAGCGGAGTGCAACGGAGTCGAGGGATCTAAACTTGGTTCTTTACAACTAAGAGGCTGTAGATGCCTCGACTACGCAAAGCTTCGCTCGGCATGACAGCCTGGGTTTAAAGTTTTGATTATTAGGTTTTGGAATTTCTTCATTAAATAGTATAATATCTGTGCCCTTAATTCATTTATCTATGAAAAAACCAAAAGTTGGAAAAAAAATATTCAAACTTTTAACAGGTATAGTTGTTGGAGGCGCGATAGGTTCAATCCTGGGTTTAACACTAGCTCCAAAAAAAGGTAAAGAAACCCGGCAATATTTAAGAGATAAATCGCTTGAAATGTTTTTGGAGGGCAAGACTCAGATCAAAGAGGGTAAAAAAGTTGGTTTTTTCAAAGGACTTCTTATAAAGCTACTTACTCCTAAAAGAAAATGAGATTATTTTCCAGACTATTTTTTACATTAACGTTATTTTTTCTCCTTGCTTCATCTTGTTATGCGTTAAATATTCCTGATACATTGGTTTTAAAAACGGATTTTAAGATATGGACAATAAAGCCTAAAAGTGCTGATTTTTATTCGGAATATAACAAAACTTTTTTCAAAAATTTTGAAGTAAAAACCCTTTTAGGAGAAATCCCCTTAATAGATGGTTTGATCAATCAAGGGCTTGTTGAAGGCGTTGATATTGCAAAAATACGTCAGTATCTGGAATCTAAAATCGCTCCGGAGGTGTTTCGTGAACGCGAAGATGTAACTATTGATATGGATGAGGAAGGTAATATTACCTTTGAGGGCAGTGGTTTATTCGGCCGTCGATTAGATATTGAAAAAGCTGCCGGTATGATTAAACATGCCCTTGAGCATAATGTTGATTATCTAAAACTTCCTCTTGTCCGTGAAGATTCTCAGGTAACAGTTTTAAGTGAAGATTTAATGCAAATGGGAATAGTGGAGCTTTTTTCCTCCGGTGAAACGGATTTTAGCGGTTCACCTTACAATCGTATAAGTAATATCAACGTCGGTTTAAGTAAATTCAACGGTCATATAATTAAACCAAATGAAGAGTTTGTTTTTGGAAATGTACTAGGTCAAGTCGGTCCTGAAACGGGTTATAAACAAGAACTTGTTATTAAAGGTGATCAGACTATCCCTGAATATGGAGGGGGGCTTTGCCAAGTTTCCACGACTACTTACAGAGCTACTCTTGCTGCCGGGTTCCCTGTTACCATGCGCAAAAATCATTCATATGCAGTAAGTTATTACACACCTCATGGGCTTGATGCAACGGTTTATCCCCCATCACCTGATCTTAAGTTTATAAACGATTCCCCTGGTCATATTTTAATGCAGGCATTTACTATCGGCAATAAGGCATATTATAACTTTTATGGCACAAAAGATAAGCGTGAGGTTTATATGATAGGTCCTTATTATTCCGGATGGACAAGTCCCCCACCAAAAAAGACCAAACAATCAGAAACACTCGCCCCGGGTGAGGTAAAGGTTTTGGGTCATGCTGTCCCAGGGCTTTCTGCAACTTGGTATCGTCAGGTTTTATACAATGATAAGATCGATGAAAATACCGTAGCAAGGGATTTTTTGGAAATGATATTCAGTAAATATCAAGCCCGGCCTGACTATTATGTGGTTGGGGCGGAAGCGCCTGTTGAGGCTTTGGAAAACGGATACTAATTCCGATTGGAGAGCATATTGGGGAGCATATTGGGGAGCATATTGGGGAGCCTATCGATTTGCTCACCTATCTGCTCACCTATTGGAACACCAATTTGTATCAATATTCCATCCGTCCTTCCAGTGCCCTTTTAAGCGTTTGGCTATCCGCATACTCTAAATCACCGCCAACCGGGATACCGCGGGCTATTCGGGTTATTCTGACTTCTAGAGGCTTAATATACCGCGTAATGTAAGCCGCAGTAGCCTCGCCTTCCATAGATGGATTAAGAGCGATTATGATTTCCTTGATATCTCCTTTCTTAACTCTGTCTATCAATTCTGCAATCGTTAATTCATCCGGTCCTATTCCTTCGACAGGAGAAATCAATCCATGGAGTACATGGTAAACGCCTTTGTATTCATTTGCTTTTTCAAGGGCGATTAAATCCAATGGATCCTCGACAATACAAATCGTAAACTGATCCCGACTCTGATCATCGCAAATCGGGCATTTATCTTCCGTTGCAAGATTTTTGCAAACCTCACAATACTTGATACCCTCCTTTAATTTCTTAACCGTTTCGCCAAACTGTTCCACATCCGCATCCGGTTTTCTGAGCAGGTAAAAAGTCAGACGTTCAGCGGATTTTGGGCCAATACCCGGGAGTTTGCTGAATTCTTCGATTACCTTTTCGATGGTTTTTGGGATGAAATTCATTTTTGTAGGATTTGTAGGATTTGTAGGATTTGTAGGATTTGTATTATCGTAATAATCTTACAAGTCTTAATAATCCTAATAGTCCTAATTAAAACTTATTCCAAAGTATCTGATTGGTCACTTCATGATGATACCAAACTTCACCTGCTTTCATTCGTGTTCCTAAAGCGCGGGGACATCGGTTAGCCGCGTCTTCTTTCAATTTAGCGTATTTTATCAGATTTTCCTCCAGCATTACTTCTTTAATGAAATTACTGTTCTTAAATGCGCTGATTGCATGATAGATATCTTTAGGTAATTTTTTAACGGGAGATTTATATAGCTCATTATATTTATCGATCTCTTTTTTATTCGCATTCATACCCTTAAGCCCAGCCTGCAGTATAAGGAAAAAGGTCATATATGGATTAGTATCCGCAGCTACTGAACGCACTTCCACACGTGCTGAATTCTTGTTTCCAATTGGAACACGGATCATCGCACCTCTATCTGTTGAAGAAACCTTAATTTCATTCGGTGCCTCAAAAGCCGGATCGAGACGGCGGTATGAATTTACACTGGAATTTAAAGCCAGGCAGATATCATTAGCGTGATATAAAATTCCGGTAATAAAATTATGAGCGTCTTTGGATGCATTGAATTTTCCTTTTGCATCATAGAATATATTTTTACCGTTTTTCATCAACGATATATTTGTATGCATTCCTGTTCCATTTATCTTCATTACAGGTTTAGGCAGAAAAGTAGCTGTTAAGCCAAGATTTTTAGCAATTTGTCGTGCAATCAATTTATAAATCTGAACCTGATCTGCCGCATATAAAATATCAGTATACTTATAATTCATTTCAAATTGAGAAGGTGCCACTTCCGGATGATCTTTTTCATTTTCAAATGCCATGGCACGGGTTGCTTCCGCGAGCAGATCGATGAACTGTCGAAGAGTATCTTGCGGTAATGAATTAAAATATCCCCCTTTTGAAGATAGTGTAAAACCTGATTTTTCATCAAAAGTCTGTTCAGCATTTTCACCTTCTACGAGTAGCCCCTCGATTTCAGGTGCTACATTTACTCTGATACCTTTCTTTTTTCGGAGCTCATCTGTCAGAATTGCAATATTAGAACGATAATCTCCAATATAAGGCTTTCCGTCCTGATCGTGAACATTTGCGAATATAATCACTTTTCCATGGCCAAAAATATCAGCCGGAAGCCATCGGAAACTGGACCAATCGAGATGCAACCTTAAATCAGATTTGTTCTGTGGGCTGAAGCCGTGTATAGAAGAACCGTCAAAAGTCATATTTTCATAAGATTCGAGAAGATATGCTTTGTTATAATCCAGCATATGGAATTTTCCTTCCAAGTCGGAAAAGCAGACTGTGACTGCCTTAATCCCCTTTTCTTTCCTGAGATCTTCTGTAAACTTCTTTTGAAAATAATCCTGGCTTTTTCCGCTAAGACAATCCTTTTTTATCTTTAAATTTCTCTCCTCCAGCTCGGAATAACTTAATTCCAAAAAGTTTTTACCGTCTTTTAGACGCGGTGAGCAATATGTTTCCATATCTTAATAATTATTAATTATGAATTATAAATTAAAAATTTTTCTTCATCTTATCCATCTGACGCTTAACTTCACGATCTTTAATCGCATGCCTCTTATCGTGCTTCTTCTGTCCTCGGGCAATCCCAATTTGCAGTTTAGCATACTTGCCGTCAAGACCGATTGCAAGTGGGACGACAGTTACTCCTTGTGTATTTAAATGGTTGGTGATTTTGTGTATTTCGGACTCTTTTAAAAGCAGTTTTCGGAGGCGAAATGGGTCGTAATCCGGATTTGAGTCGTATTTATAACGGGAAATATTCATACCACGAATCGAAGCTTCCCCATTGCTAACGCTGACGTATGCGCCCTTTAAATTTACATTTCCACCGCGAATAGATTTGATTTCAGGGCCGGTCAGTATAATGCCGGCTTTGTATTCATCGAGTACTTCGTAGTCGAAGTAGGCCTTTTTGTTCTTTTGGATTATTTTCATTGATTTGATTATAGAGAGTATGTGTGAAAGGTGAAACTCATTTTTATTAATTAAAAGGACACAGAACACAGAACACAGAACTCAGCAGAATTCAGCTGTATCCTGTGTTCTGACTCCTGTGTTCTGGGCACAACAAAAAACCCCAAAGTGCCATTCACATCATGCAAGTTAATCCAGGTTTCTAAGTGGGAAGGGCCGATCCCGCCATGGCGGGATGGAAAAACCCATAATCCCTTATACCTGTTGAACGAGTTACTGCATGTAAGCTACGCGGTCATTTTCGAGTTGTTTGTTTTTGTTTTTATACACCTCCGCTTTATACAATAATGTGCAATGCTACGTAGCTTTTAGAAATATAAATTAATAATTACAATAAAAGCTACGGTGCATGTACCTATTAAAAAAGCGAAGTAGCACAAATACATTGAACCAAAAATTTGTTCAACAATCAAATGGTTTGAATTGACAGAGTTGAATAAGTCTTAAGTCGTAAGTCTTAAGTCTTAAGCTTATGTAGCTAACATTAATCCAATTGTTGTCATCTCATAACCCCACTGTAAGTAAGTTCCGAAAAATGAAAAACCTGTAACCCCAGCAATAAGGCGATCAAAAACTATCAATAAAATTATATACATCGGCCCCTGAGATAAAAATCTCTGGTACCAATTTTCCATAGAATGAGGAACTATTAATCCTATTAATTTGGATCCATCTAATGGGGCGATTGGGATTAAATTAAAAAGAAAAAGAACGATGCTTAAAGCATAAATCGACCTTAGAACTTCAAAAAGGACAAATGGCATCGTTAAATATTTAATAAGGATAGCTATTAAAAAAGCTGTTATCAAGTTGCTTAACGGACCCGCAATTGCGATCAGTGCCGTGTCACGACGGGGGTGTTTGAGGTTATGATAATTAAAAGGAACCGGTTTTCCCCATCCAAAATGGGCTATAAAAATCATAATAGTTCCCATTAAATCCAAATGCCTCATCGGGTTAAGTGAAACTCTCCCTGCCATTTTTGCAGTCGGATCTCCAAGCTTATATGCTACCCATGCATGAGACGCTTCGTGAACAGAAATACAAACTGCTAACGCTATGATTAAGTAAATTATTTGCATTTAGTTTGACATTTAACCTCTGAGATGATAGTTTTTTTGAGCTTTTTAATCAATACGAACATGTCTAAAGTTTGTGAAGTTTGCGGGAAAGGACCTAAAAGTGGCTCTAATGTAAGTCACTCAATGCGCCATACAAAGCGTCGTTTTTTGCCGAATCTGATTACTAAAAAAGTCTATACCCCAAAAACAGGTGAATCTAAAAAGATGAAACTTTGTGCTAAGTGTTTAAAGACTATTAGTAAAGGGTAAAAAACTATTATTCGAATTCTCTGGAGAGGTCGCATAGTGGTTTAGTGCGCTCGCCTGGAACGCGGGTTGATCCGCAAGGGTCTCGAGGGTTCGAATCCCTTCCTCTCCGCCATGCCGTTATAGCTCAGTTGGTAGAGCGCGCCCATGGTAAGGGCGAGGTCCCCAGTTCAATCCTGGGTAACGGCTCCACCAATTACATTTGACAATTAACATTTGACAATTAACATATAAAAGTCAAAAATTGGTCAAATGTTACATGTTAATTGTTAATTGTTAAAAATATGCCAAGAGGAAAAAACACCAACGTTTATCTGATCTGCCAGGATTGTAAAATGCAGAACTATAAAACCCGTATTAATAAAAAGACTATTACCGGTAAGTTAGAACATAAAAAGTTTTGCAAGAAGTGTAATAAATCTACTATGCATGTCAGTGGTAGTGAGATTAAACATAGCTCGAGTTAATTTCTGATTTCGGATTTCTGATTTCGGATTCACATTTTGTATTTTAGATGTTTTATTTCGAAGACTCTATTCGGCATATAACAAAAATAGAAAATACTAAATATTACATTGGATTCACAAATCAGAATTCACAAATCAGAAATATTTAGCATCCATCTGCGCGGAATACGACTGCTACGCTTTTTAAAATTATCTTCAAATCGAGCCATGGTGACCAGTTTTCGATGTAATAAACGTCCACTTTTACCTCCTCCTCAAAGTCTAAACTTGAACGGCCGCTTATTTGAGCAAGACCTGTTACACCTGGTTTCAGGGCAAAAACCTGATAATGGTGGCTTTTGTATTGATCCACTTCTTCCGGTAAATGCGGACGTGGGCCGACAAGGCTTATGCTTCCTGTTAAGACATTAAAAAGTTGTGGCAGTTCATCAATGCTTGTTTTTCGAAGGAATCTGCCAAGTTTTGTGATTCGTGGGTCATCTTTGATTTTAAAAAGCGGGCCGGAACGTTCGTTTTGCTCTCTTAAACTTTCTTTTATTTTTTCCGCACCCATTTTCATGGAACGGAATTTATATATATTAAACACTTTGTTTCTATATTTTCGTTTGCTTTTGTAAAATACAGAACCTCGTGAATCAATTTTTATAAGTATCCCGACAATTATCCAGACAGGAATTAGGAGGATGATAAAAATCAAAGAAAAAATGAAATCAAAAATCCGTTTCCATACTGCTCCCCATCCCTCCAGCGGGGTTTGTTTTAAGCTGATTAACGGCACATCATCTATCATTTCCATTTGAACATTTGTGCGTTGAATGCGAAGCAGATCCGGCATGAAATAATATATAATCTGATTTGAACGGCAAAATCCAAGCAGATCACTTGCCCTTGTTTCATCAGCCTGAATTATTTCTTCAACACCATATTTTTTGACGATGTGTTCCAACTGGTCTAAAGTACCGATAATTTTAAGAGCACCAAGCTTTCTGGATTCGAATTTGTCCGCCAAAGCTCCTATGATCTTATAGCGTCGGTCATTTTTCATTTTTCCATAACATTGATCAGCAAGTGTATTTATTCCTACAAAAAGAACACGTGTACGACCGATGTTAAACCGAAGTAAGAATGACTGGATCAGAAGAATGATAAATCTGCCCAATGCAATGAATGTGATTGAAAATAGCCAAATATGAGCTAATGCGATACGCGAGAAAAAGAGCTGATGAACCACTAAAAAGTAATAAGCGATAATAAACATCAGCCATGCTGATACCCAAAAAACGATTTTTAAAAAAGTTTTCCCAAATCGTTCAGATCTTTTTAGCGAATAAAGTTTACCGAAAAATATGAAAAGAATTATCAAAAAAACCGTCGCGACTAACGCAAATCTAAAATATTCATCAAATGCAGGACGAAGTTCCGGAGCATAAACAAACTGAACACCCGGTATTAAATCGGTGAACGGACGTATGTAATAAGCCAAAAGAAAAGCGGCCATTATGGCAATGAAATCTATTGGAAGTCTTAGTACTCCGAAGATTATTTTGGACTTTTTCATTTAACTATTACAAAATTACAAAATTGAAAATTACAAAATTATTCTAGATACAACACAATACATTTTAATTTAATTTTGTAATTTTGTAATCTTGTAATTTTGTAATATCATTTGATTATTTTAAACTCATAAGCCGAGTTCTGTTCTCCCGACAAGTCGGGAAGAGTAGTCATCTATCTTGTTCCAATTAATTCGGACTCTAGCGGTTGCAGGAATGGTTTAACGAGCAGTTAAATAATTCCATTCCCCCACACAACCTTGCACCAAGTGGGGTTTACCACCCCGCACTATCACTAATGCGAGGACCGTGTAAATTAACACGGACGTTTCAGCCTTATCCCAACACGAATGCCGGACTGGCTCGTCTCTGTGGCACTTTCCCTTGTACGATGTTACCATCGAACCGGTCGCTGTTAGCGATCACCTTGCTTTATGGTGCTCGGACTTTCCTCTCTTCACCTTTTTAAAAAGATGAAAAGTGACTACTACGGTTTAAAATAATCAAATGGTAGTGGATTTATAACATAAATCCTTATTTTTTACAAATTAATTATCAAATTACGTATAGACGCGATTAATCGCGTCTCTACGTAATGAATTTTTAAATAGTCGGGGAGACAGTCCTTCCCTCGGCTCCGCAAGCTCCGCTCGGGATAAACTTCTCGTCCTGTCTTTCCAATTCAAAATACTAACCACGAAAGTAATTAGTATTTTAGTTTTAAATGGTCGGGGAGACAGGACTCGAACCTGCGACATCACGGTCCCAAACCGTGCACTCTAGCCAACTGAGCTACTCCCCGACGTAATGATTTATGATTAACGTTGTACGATTAGTGTAAATCTTTAATCGTAAATCGTAAATCATTTTATGGAGCCACCCGCCGGATTCGAACCGGCGACCCACCGCTTACAAGGCGGTTGCTCTACCAACTGAGCTAGGGTGGCATAAAATAAAGATAGAGCAGAACAAAGTTATTGAAATTATACTTCACTGTCAATCTTTTTTATACT